>CAUQPA010000153.1:0-7997 GCA_963519325.1 uncultured Pseudomonas sp.
CCCGCGTCACCGGCAGGGTCGGCGCAGCGGCTTCCTGGTACTCCAGCGGCAGGCGCAGGGTGAAGGTGCTGCCCTCGCCCGGCTGGCTGGTGACGGTCAGGGTGCCACCCAGCAACAGCGCCAGGTCGCGGGAGATCGACAGTCCCAACCCGGTCCCGCCATAGCGCCGGGTGATGGCGCCGTCCGCCTGGCGGAAGGCCTCGAAGATCAGCTCCTGCTGCTCGGCAGCGATACCGATACCGGTGTCGCTCACCGCGAAACTGGGCTGGCCGTCCTCCAGGGACAGCCTCAGCGTCACCTGGCCGTGCTCGGTGAACTTGAAGGCGTTGGACAGCAGGTTCTTGAGGATCTGCTCGACCCGCTGGCGATCGCTGAAGAAGGCCGGCGGCATCCGCGCATCCAGCTCCACCACGAAGGCGACGCCCTTGTTCTGGGCCACCGGCTCGAAGGCGACCTTCAGGCTCTCCACCAGGCGGCGCATCGACATCTGCTCCGGGCGGATCTCCAGCATGCCGGCCTCGACCTTGGAGATGTCGAGGATGTCGTTGATCAGGGTGAGCAGGTCGTTGCCCGCCGAATAGATGGACTCGGCGTAGCGCACCTGCTCGTCGCTGAGATTGCCGACGGGGTTGTCCGCCAGCAGCTTGGAGAGGATCAGCGAGCTGTTCAGCGGGGTACGCAGCTCATGGGACATGTTGGCCAGGAATTCCGACTTGTACTGGCTGGCCCGCTCCAGCTCCCGCGCGCGGTCCTCCAGCAGCTGCTGGGCCTCGTTCAGGCGATTGTTGCGGTCGTCCAGCACGTCGCGCTGCTGCAGCAGCTCCTGGGCCTGCTCGGACAGCTGCTCGTTGGTCTGCTCCAGCTCCGCCTGCTGCTGTTCCAGGTTGACCTGGGATTCCTTGAGGGCCTGGGATTGCTCTTCCAGCTCCTCGTTGGCGGTGCGCAGTTCTTCCTGCTGGACCTGCAGCTCCTCGTTGAGCTGCTGGGTTTCCGCCAGCACCTGCTGCAGCCGCTGGCGATAGCGCGCGGCCTCCACCGAGGAACCGATGGAGTCGGCGATCAGCGTCAGCAGCTCCTGGTCCTGCGGGCGCAGGGCGCGCAGGAAGCCCAGCTCGACCACGCCGTTCACCCGGCCATCGTTCTCGATGGGCACGATGAGCGCCGCGCTGGCTTCACGCTCGCCCAGGGCGGAATTGACCTTGAGATAGTCGACCGGCAGTTGCTCCAGTGCCAGGCTGCGACCCTCCAGTACCGCCTGCCCGGCCAGGCCTTCGCCCGGTGCCAGGCGCTGGCGGCGGCGCCGACCTTCGTCGTCCAGGGCGTAATCCGCGACCCGTTCCAGGGTACCGTCGTCGAGACGCACATAGAGGGCACCCGCCGCGGCGCCCAGGTAGCGCGCCAGGAATTGCAGGATGCTCTGCCCCAGGGGCGCCAGCGCCGCCTGGCCGATGACGGCTTCGGACAGCTGATTCTGGCCCGAGCGGAACCAGCTCTGCCGCTCCAGGTTCTCGGTGTGATCGGCCTGCTGGTCGAGCAGCCGGGTGTAGGTCGCGGAGAGCCGCATGAGTTCGCGGCGACCGAAGAAAGCCATGATGCCCGAGAGCAACAGGCTGACGATGAGGAAGGCCGCGACGAAGATCACCGTCATCCGGCTGGCCGTCTCGGTGCGCTCGGCACGCATCTGCTCTTCGTAGGCGATGAAGTCGGTGTAGTCGCGGCGGATGCTGTCGATGCGGTTCTTGCCCTGGCCATCGTTCAGCGGGGTCTGGAAGTCGCCGCCGACCCGCCGCGCCTCGATCACCTGGCTCGCATACTGGCGCCACTCGCGGTGCACCGCCTCGATGCGTTCGAGACGGCGAATCTGCACGACGCTGTCGCTGACCAGGTTCTTCAGTTCGTCGAGCTGCGGCTCGACGTTGGGCAGCGCCCGCTCATAGGGCTGCAGGAAGCCGGTGTTGCCGCTCAGCAGGTAGCCGCGCATTCCGGTTTCCAGGTCCACGACCAGGCGGAAATTGGCATTGGCCTCGCTGATGACGCGATCGGTGTGCTCGACCCACTGGGTGACTTTCAGCAGGTAATAGATGATGGCGATGAAGAAGATCGCGCTGAAGACGCCGATACTCAGAGGCAGCGTGAGGTTACGTTTGAGGATCTGGCTGAAGTGCTTCTGATCCAGGGGCGACTCGCGATTCATAAGGTCTGAAAGCCTTGTACGGGACAAAACGGTCGGCGACGGCGAAGCCTCTGCCTGCGGAGGGGTGGCGTCACTGACCGAGGCACGACCGGCAGTCGGTCGAGGCGCCTGCCAGCCATTGGCCGGACTGCCTCGAACGGTGCTGCGCAGCGTGCCCTCGCCTAGCGCGGACGTCGTGCACGCTGGCCCCTTCGTCCCGGTTGGCGCTGGCCTGTCGGCCAGCTAAGCGACAGTGGACACGCGGGGCGCGCCCAGGGCAACGATCAGCGACGGGCAATCACCCAGACGGCATGGATGATACCCGGAATATAGCCCAGCAGCGTCAGCAGGATGTTCAGCCAGAAGGCGCCGCCAAAGCCGACCTGCAGGAAGACGCCTACCGGAGGCAGGATGATGGCGAAGATGAGGCGGACGAGGTCCATATCGGGCTCCAGTACAGGGCAGGCAAGAAGATGCTGCTAAGACTGGCAGGCGCTGAATCAGGTTCCGGCGGGCAATAAAAAACCCCGCCGAGGCGGGGTTTCGCAGACTTAACCCGACTTCCGTGTCGGGCCGCCAATCCTTGGCCATCTATCCTTGAGAGTCTCTGCCCGACATCCTTGCCGGGGGGCCATCCTGGCCACATTTCCTTGAAGTCACCTGGAGCGCTGGGTACATCCTGTACCGCGATCCGATGGGTGTAGATTACGCAGCTCCCCGAGCCCGGGCGATGGCTTATCGCGGCGACGTCGTGTAAGCCAAGGCTTACACGGAATGGCTAATCAGCTTGCCGCTCAGTCGCTTAGAACGCCTCCTCGGCCAGGGCGTAGAGCGGCTGCGCGCCACTGCGCACGGCGGCCGCCAGGCTCAGGGTGCGCGGCAGCAGGCGGGCGAAATAGAAGCGCGCGGTGGCCAGCTTGGCCTCGGCGAAGCTGGCTTCCTGCTCCGCGGCGGCCACGGCGGCCCGCGCCCAGAGATAGCCATAGGCGACATAGCCGAACAGGTGCAGGTAGTCCACCGAGGCCGCGCCGAGCTGGTGAGGATCGGCAGCGCCGGCCTGCAGCAGCCACTCGGTCACGCCGTCCAGCTGATCCAGCGCCTGGCGCAGGGGCGCGGCGAATTCGCTGTCCGCCGGCAGGCTGGCGAGATAGCCATGGATCTCTTCGCTGAAGGGCCGATAGAGGGCGCCACGACTGCCGGCCAGCTTGCGGCCGACCAGGTCGAGGGCCTGGATGCCATTGGTGCCTTCGTAGATCTGGGTGATGCGCACGTCGCGCACCAGCTGCTCCTGGCCCCATTCGCGGATGTAGCCATGGCCGCCGAACACCTGCTGGCCATGCACGCACAGCTCCAGGCCGATATCGGTGAGGAAGCCCTTGGCCACCGGGGTGAGCAGCGCCACCAGGGCCTCGGCGCGCTCGCGCTCGACCGGCTCCGGGCTGTACTTGGCGGTGTCCAGTTGCAGGGCGACGTAGCTGGAGAACAGCCGGCCGCCTTCGTTGAGCGCCTTCATGGTCAGCAACATGCGCCGTACATCGGGGTGCACGATGATCGGATCGGCATTCTTACTGGCCTGCTGGATGCCGGCCGGCGACCGGCTCTGCAGGCGTTCGCGGGCATAGGCCAGGGCGTTTTGGTAGGAGCGTTCGCTCGAGCCCAGGCCCTGGATGCCGACGCCCAGGCGCTCGTAGTTCATCATGGTGAACATGGCCGCCAGGCCCTTGTTGACCTCGCCCACCAGGTAGCCTTCGGCGCCGTCGAAGTTCATCACGCAGGTGGCCGAGGCCTTGATGCCCATCTTGTGTTCGATGGAACCGCAGCGCAGCGCATTGCGCTCGCCGACGTTGCCTTCGCGGTCGACCTTGAACTTCGGGGTGACGAACAGCGAAATGCCCTTGGCACCGGCCGGGGCGTCGGGCAGCTTGGCCAGCACCAGGTGCACGATGTTGTCGGTGAGGTCGTGCTCGCCGGCGGTGATGAAGATCTTGGTGCCGGTGACCCGGTAACTGCCATCGGCCTGGGGTTCGGCGCGAGTGCGGATCAGCCCCAGGTCGGTACCGGCATGGGGCTCGGTCAGGCACATGGAGCCGGCCCACTGGCCGCTGTAGAGATTGGGCAGGTAGGCCTGCTTGAGGGCCTCGCTGCCATGGGCGTGCAGCGCCAGGCAGGCACCGGCGCTGAGCATCGGGTAGAGGCCGAAGGCCAGGCAGCTGGCGTGCATCATCTCCTCGACCTGGGCGGTGAGCACCTTGGGCATGCCCATGCCGCCGTACTCCGGATCGCCGCCGACACCGACCCAGCCGCCCTCGGCGAAGGCCTGGTAGGCCTGGCGGAAGCCCTGGGGCGTGGTCACCTCACCGTCTTTCCAATGGCAGCCTTCTTCATCGGAATTGCGATTGAGCGGCGCCAGTTCCTGGGCGCACAGCTTGCCGGCTTCTTCGAGGATGGCATCGGCAGTCTCGCCGTCGACCACCTCGGCCAGCGCGGGCCACTGGCTCCAGCGGTCCTTGACCTTGAGGACGGCATCCAGCACGAAACGGATATCGCGAAGCGGCGGGGTATAGTCGGCCATGTCGAGTCTCCTCGGAAGGTGTTCTTGTCGGTATGACCCGAGTGTAAGACCGAACCGGAAGGGAGACATAGGTTCATGATCTGACCCTTCGGTCAGCCGATCAGAGGTCTCCCGGTGTCGGATTTTCGCCCCCGCGAAAAGGCAAAAACCCCGCCAGGGCGGGGTTTTCAGCGGAGCTGCGACGGCTTAGTAACCGAGGGCGAAGTCTTCCTCGGCCAGGGCCATCAGGCTGCCGGCGCCGGCCAGCAGCGCCTCGGCATGGGCGCGGGTACGCGGCAGCAGGCGCTGGTAGTAGAAGCGCGCGGTGGCCAGCTTGGCCTGGTAGAAGGCGGCTTCGTCGGTCCCGGCGGCCAGCTTCTCGGCGGCGACCCGGGCCATGTCGGCCCAGAAGTAGGCCAGGCAGCAGTAGCCGGAGTACATCAGGTAGTCGACGGCGGCGGCGCCCACTTCCTCGCGATCCTTCATGGCAGCCATGCCGACCTTGAGGGTGATCTCGCCCCACTCCTTGTTCAGCTTGGCCAGCGGCTCGACGAAGGCCTTGAGTTCGGCGTTCTCGGCGTTGGCCTGGCAGAACTTGTGCACCACCTTGGTGAAGGCCTTGAGCGACTCACCCTGGGTCATCAGCACCTTGCGACCCAGCAGGTCGATGGCCTGGATGCCGGTGGTGCCCTCGTAGAGCATGGCGATGCGGGCATCGCGCAGGTTCTGCTCCATGCCCCACTCGGCGATGTAGCCGTGGCCGCCATAGATCTGCACGCCGTGGCTGGCCGCCTCGAAGCCGACCTCGGTCATGAAGGCCTTGGCGATGGGGGTGAGGAAGGCCAGCTGGGTCTCGACCTGCTGCTTCTGCTCCTCGTCCTGGCTGTACTTGAGGATGTCCACCAGCTTGGCGGTGTAATAGATCATCGCCCGGCTGCCTTCGGCGAAGGCCTTCATGGTCAGCAGCATGCGGCGCACGTCGGGGTGGACGATGATGGGATCGGCGGGCTTTTCCGGCGCCTTGGGGCCGGTCAGGGATCTCATCTGCAGCCGCTCGCGGGCGTACTTCAGGCCACCCTGGAAAGCCACCTCGGCATGGGCCAGGCCCTGCAGGGCGGTGCCGATGCGGGCGAAGTTCATGAAGGTGAACATGCAGTTCAGGCCGCGATTCGGCGGGCCGATCAGGAAGCCGGTGGCGCCGTCGAAGTTCATCACGCAGGTGGCGTTGCCGTGGATCCCCATCTTGTGCTCGAGGGAACCGCAATGCACGGCGTTGCGCTCGCTGGCCGCGCCGCTGGCGTCGGGCAGGCGCTTGGGCACGATGAACAGCGAGATACCCTTGGTGCCGGCGGGGGCGTCGGGCAGGCGGGCCAGCACGATGTGGACGATGTTCTCGGCCATGTCGTGCTCACCGGCGGAGATGAAGATCTTGGTGCCGGTGATGGCGTAGCTGCCATCCGCGCGCGGCTCGGCCTTGGTGCGCAGCATGCCCAGGTCGGAACCGCAGTGGGGTTCGGTCAGGCACATGGTGCCGGTCCATTCGCCGGTCACCAGCTTTTCCAGGTAGGTGTGCTTCTGCTCGTCGGTACCGTGCTGCTCCAGGGTGTTCATGGCGCCGTGGGACAGGCCGGGGTACATGCCCCAGGACCAGTTGGCCTGCCCGACCATTTCCGACAGCGAGATGCCGAGCGACTCGGGCAGGCCCTGGCCACCGTGGGCCGGGCTGTGCGCCAGGCTCGGCCAGCCGCCTTCGACGAACTGGGCATAGGCTTCCTTGAAGCCGTCGGGGGTCTTCACACCCTCCTCGCTCCAGGTGCAGCCCTGCTGATCGCCGATGCGATTGAGCGGCGCCAGCACCTGCTCGCAGAACTTGGCGCCTTCTTCGAGGATGGCGGAGACCATGTCGGGAGTGGCATCGCCGCAACCGGGCAGGCTCTGGTAGTGCGCGTCATAGCCCAGCAGTTCGTCGCGAACGAAGCGGATGTCCCGCAGGGGGGCCTTGTATTCGGGCATGACTGTTACCTCTTTGCGAATGCTTGTTGTCGAGGAAGGCGGGCCGCTGCCCGCGAGCGTTTAAACAGTTGTTTGAAACTTATGTTCTAGCCCTGACCTTGTCAAGCGGGGCGGAGACGAGCGGAGCGACCGGTCAGTCCGTCAAGGCCAGGGCTTCGCTCAGCGCTGCCACGGCGTTCGGGCGCACCAGCCGCGCCAATTCCTGGCCGTCCTTGAGCAGGATCAGCGTGGGCCAGAGCTTGACCCGGAAGGAGCGTCCCAGGCGTCGCCCGGCGCCATCCTCGATCTTCAGGTGGCGCACGCCGGGATACTCCTCCAGGGCCTGAGCGAGCATCGGTTGGGCGGCGCGGCAATGGCCACACCAGGGCGCGCCGAATTCCAGCAGGGTCGCCCCGGGCAGGGCATCGACATCGGCCCGGGCGGGCTCCTGGGCGGCGTAGTCGTGGGTCATGGGCATCGCGAGACTCCTGAAGTCGGTTCCAACGGTGGACAAGTCGCTGCCGGGACTGCTCGGTCAGGCGAAAAGGACTAGCGTCGACCCTGCGGTACGCCCCGACTCCAACACGATAAGACAAGGCGCTTCATTTCTGCCTCCGCCCCCTCCCTTTTCCTGAGGCCCGCCATGAGCCAGACAGCGACGTCCGTTTCACCCGCCACCCTGCGCAAGGTCATCTCCGCCGCGTCCATCGGCAACTTCGTCGAATGGTTCGACTTCGCCCTGTACGGCTTTCTGGCCACCCTGCTCGCCGCCCACTTCTTTCCCAGTGGCGATGCGACGGCCGGCCTGCTCAAGACCTTCGCCGTGTTCGCCGTGGCCTTCGCCTTCCGGCCGCTGGGCGGCATCGTCTTCGGCCTGCTCGGCGATCGCATCGGCCGCAAGCGCACCCTGGCGCTGACCATCCTGATCATGGCCGGCGCCACCGCGCTGATCGGCATCCTGCCCAGCTACGCCACCATCGGCATCTGGGCGCCGATCCTGCTGACGCTGATCCGCTGCGCCCAGGGCTTTTCCGCCGGTGGTGAATACGCCGGGGCCTGCGCCTACGTGATGGAGCACTCGCCACGCGATCGCCGCGGGCGCTACGGCAGCTTCGTACCGGTCTCGACCTTCCTCGCCTTCGCCAGCGCGGCGCTGACCGCCTGGGGCCTGGAACGGCTGCTGGGCGCCGCGGCCATGGCCGACTGGGGCTGGCGCATTCCCTTCCTGGCCGCCGCGCCGCTGGGCCTGATCGGCCTCTACCTGCGGCTCAAGCTGGACGA
>CAUQPA010000154.1:0-7964 GCA_963519325.1 uncultured Pseudomonas sp.
GGGTGATGCCGAGGGTGATGGCCACCGCCGCCCAGCCGCCGAGGCGCAGCACCCGGACCTTGGCGAAGCGATCGGCGACATGGCCGGAGGGGCTGAACAGCAGGATGAAGGGCAGCAGCATCATGCCGTTGACCAGCGCGGTCAGCACCACCTGGGTGGAACCGTCATAGACCTTGAACACGGTGTTCTGGATGACGATCTTGTGGCCAAGATCGACGAAGGCGTTGAGAAACACGGCGATCAGGTAGGGCCAGGCCCCCTTGATCCGGTGCAGCTTGTCCATGCGGAGTCTCTTTCGAGCAGGGGAATCCGTAGCCTGAGTGAGACGCCCGGGCAGCGCAAGCCGTGGCCGCCGATCAGCAAATATGCAAATCAGGGCTATACAAGCGCGCGAAAGCGCGTATGGTGTAGGCACTGCTACTGCAATAGTTACTCGATACCTGCTTGATGTTGCTTCATTTTCATCTCCTGGCTCGTCTCACTCTCGCATTACAGTCCCGTTCGCGAATGTCTCGCTGACGTGGTTGTTCCCCCTACATCCTGGAGATACTCATGTCCAATCGTGAAAATGGCACCGTCAAGTGGTTCAACGATGAGAAAGGCTACGGCTTCATCACCCCGGAAAGCGGCGCCGACCTGTTCGTGCACTACCGCTCCATCGAAAGCGCCGGCTTCAAGAGCCTGAGCGAAGGCCAGAAGGTCACTTTCGTGGCTGTCAAAGGCCAGAAGGGTATGCAAGCTGACCAGGTTCAAGTCGTCTAACGACTGATCCGGTTGCAGAAAGGCCCCGCTTCGGCGGGGCTTTTTCGTTTCTGGGATTTGATGGCTGCCTGGCTTGCGCTATTTAGCTGATTAGCGTGCCTGCTGAGGCCTTTTATTTCGCCCACCCAGGCGAGTCACTTTTGCCAGTCGCGGCTGCGCGCCCCGGACAAAAGTAACCAAAAACGCTTGCCCCTCCATCGGCCCCGGCTGCGCCGGGGTTCGTTCGCTCCATCGCAGCTCCAGGGGCACGCCGCGAAGGGCCATCCATGGCCCTCGCGACTCTCGCGGCATCCATGCCGCTCAACCCCTTACGCAACGACTCCGCTCACCCTTCTGGAAAGGGGCGCATCCCCCGCGCCTGCATGTCCCCGCTAAACATTGCAAGATAGGTGTGAAGCGAAGCACCTAGCCCGCAGGCAACAGTCCTTCACCCCTTGTCATACGCCCGCTCCAACGCCTCATTGAGTGTCCGCAACACCTTCACCCGGGCGAATCTCTTGTCGTTGGCCTCCACCAGCGTCCAGGGCGCGATGGCCGTGCTGGTCTGCACCACCATGTCGTTCACCGCCCGGCTGTAGAGCTCCCACTTGTCACGGTTGCGCCAGTCGTCCTCGGTGATCTTGAATCTCTTGAAGGGCGTTTCCTCGCGGGCCTTGAACCGCTCCAGCTGGGTGTCCTGGTCGATGGCCAGCCAGAACTTGGCCAGCACGATGCCGGCGTCGCTGAGCTGCTCCTCGAATTCGTTGATCTCGCCGTAGGCGCGTTGCCAGTCGGCCACCGGTGTCAGTTCCTCCACCCGCTCCACCAGCACCCGGCCGTACCAAGAGCGGTCGAAGATGGTGAAGTCGCCCTGCCGCGGGATATGCCGCCAGAAGCGCCAGAGATAGGGCTGGGCCAGTTCCTCGTCACTAGGCGCGGCGACCGGGACGATGCGGTACTGCCGCGGGTCCAGGGCGCCGGTGACACGGCGGATGGCGCTGCCCTTGCCGGCGGCGTCGTTGCCCTCGAAGGCCGCCACCAGGGCATGGCGACGATACTTCTTGTCGCGCAGCAGGCGGGCCAGGCGCGCCTGTTCGCGGAGCAACTGGTCCTCGTAGTCGGCCTTGTCCAGGCGCTGGCCCAGGTCCAGGGCTTCCAGCACGCCACGGCCATCCACCGGTGACGAGAGGACGGCGGCGGCCTTGCGCTGCTTGCGCGGCTTGCTGGCCAGGGCACGCTGCAGCGCCTTGAGCAGCACGGTACCCACGGTCAGGCTGCGAAAGCGCTCGTCGAAGCCGGGTACCACGTGCCAGGGGGCGTAGTCGTGATGGGTCCGCCGCACCACCCGCTCGCCCTGCTTGACGAAGCGGTCGTAGACCTTGGCCTGACGCCAGTCCAGCGGACTGAGCTGCCAACCCAAGCGTGGATCGTTCTTGAGGTGCTTCAGGCGCTGCTTGAGCTGGTCCTTGGACAGGTGGAACCAGAACTTGAGGATCAGCGCGCCCTCGTCGGCGAGCATGCGCTCGAAGCGCTCGGCCTGGTCGATGGCGGCGTCCAGCTCGACCCGGGAGAGTTCCTTGTTGACCCTGCCGTGCAGCATCTGGCTGTACCAGTTGCCGAAGAAGACACCGATCCGGCCCTTGCCCGGCAGGCGTTGCCAATAGCGCCAGGCGGGCGGATGCAGACGTTCCTCGGCGGTGGGCTGCAGGAAGGTCTCGACGCGGATGAGCCGCGGATCCATCCATTCGTTGAGCAGCTTCACCGTCTCGCCCTTGCCGGCGCCCTCGATGCCATTGATCAGCACGATCACCGGGAAACGGCCCTGCGCCTTGAGTTCGTACTGGGCGGCCAGCAAGGCCTCGCGCAGCTTGGGCAGCTTGGCGTCGTAGGTGGCCTCGTCGAGCAGGTGTTCGTTCTCGGCGGCTTCGAACATCCGGATCTCCTCATGCAGGGGGTCGGGCCACTATAGCCCTTCTGACCAGCCGAGCGGCAGGCGGTGCCCGGCGCGAATTTCCATGACGGCAATATGACGATTAAATGAAATTTGGCATCAACCGCTGTCGTAGCGGTCTTCCCACCGTTACGCTCCCGCGCAATGCGGGTCTGCAGTCCACCTATTGA
Source organism: uncultured Pseudomonas sp. (assembly GCA_963519325.1). GTDB lineage: Bacteria > Pseudomonadota > Gammaproteobacteria > Pseudomonadales > Pseudomonadaceae > Chryseomonas. The sequence goes on from CAUQPA010000154.1 coordinate 2,863, forward strand.
GGAGAGTTCGATGGCCTTTCGTTTCGATGCGCGGCAACCGGCTGACGAAGAAGTCCGCCGAGTGGTGACGGATCGTCTGGTCCAGGCTGAAGCGTCCCTGGCGAGCGGTACCCCCAAGGGCGTGCACGAGACGCGCAAGCGCCTCAAGGAGTTGCGCGCCCTGCTGCGGCTGCTGCACGGTGCCCTGGGCAAGCGTGCCTTCGCCAGTCGCAATCGGCGCCTGCGCGACCTTGGCCGCGAGCTGTCCTCGCTGCGCGACAGCGCCGCCCTGGTGGAGAGCTGGGACAAGCTGGGCGAATCCGACCGCAAGCGCTTCGCCTCGCCGGCCATGAAGCGCGTGCGCCAGCGGCTGCAGGAGCGCGCCGACCAGCAGACCGCCGCGGCCAGTGGCCATCCTGAATTGCTCGAGGAGCTGGCCAGCCTGCGCGCGGACGTGGCCGGCTGGAAACTCGCCGGGCAGGGCTTCGCCCTCTTCGCCCGCGGCCTGGAAGACAACTACAAGGCCGGGCGCCAGGCGCTCAAGACCGCCCGCGACAAGCCCACCGACGATACCCTGCACGACTGGCGCAAGCGGGTGAAGGACCACTGGTATCATACCCAGCTGCTGGCCGCGGCCTGGCCGGCGGAATTCAAGCAGCGCCAGAAGAGCCTCAAGCGCCTGGCGGAATACTTGGGCGACGATCACGACCTGGCGGTGATGCAGCAGTTGCTGGCGGACGAGCCGGCGCTGTTCGGCGCCAGCAATACCCGCCTGGCCATCGGCGAAAGCCTGGCCCAGCAGCGCGAGCGCCTGCAGCTGAAGGCCTTCGCCCTGGGCCTGCGCCTCTACCTCGACAAGCCCACCGCCCTCGCCGAGCGCTGGCGGGACCTCTGGCGCCTGGCCAGCCGGCCCTATGTGCCGCGCAAGGCCAAGGCGAAGGGCAAGCCGGCGCCCGCCGGGCTGCTGCCCCACCTGGTCGAGGACGCGCCGGCCTGATCCCCGGGCGAAGCGGGATTTGTCGCGCGTGGTGGTGGTCCAACCCAGGATCCACCACCACGACGAGGTCTCGCGATGAAAGCCACCCTGCTCGCTTCCCTGTTTGCCTGTTCCGTCCTGGCCAGCACCGCCGCCCTGGCCGACCAGCCCGGCGCCGACTGGATGCCGATGAACGACGTCAAGGCCAAGCTCATGGAGCAGGGCTATACCTCGATCAGCAAGATCGAAGCCGATGACGGTCAGTGGGAAGGCGAAGGCATGAAGAAGGACGGCATGAAGTACGACTTCCATGCCGACGCCAAGACCGGCAAGATCACCAAGGAAAAGATGGACATGTGATCACCAGTCGACCGCGCCGTCCCGGCGGGTCGCTGCTGACATCCTCCCTCCCGGTCAGCCCCTCCGTCAGGTCGGCCCGTCCTGGGCCGACCTCGCCGTCATCTAGGAAACTCCATGTACAGTACCGCCCTGGTCGAGTTGCTGCGTGCCCACGAGCGCACCCTGCTCGACGCCTGGATCGGCGCCCAGCGCGCCGCCGGCATGCGCATCGACCTGCTCGACGAAACCACCATCCTGGCCAATTCCGCCGAGTTGCTGCGGCGCATCACCGTGGCCATCGCCCAGGGCCTGGGCGACCTGCACGAGCCGCACTGGCAGCCGGTGCGGGCGCTGCTGGAGCGCTTCTCCTTCGACCAGAGCCGCGTGGGCCTGACGCCCTCGCAGACGGCGACCTTCGTCTTCTCGCTCAAGGAGCCGCTGTTCACCCTGATCCAGAACGAATGCGACGACCCCCTCGCCGAGATCTGGGCCGCGACCCGGCTGATCGACGGCCTCGGCCTGTACAGCATGGAAAGCTACATGACCGGCCGCGAGACGGTGATCCGCGAGCAGCAGGAAAGCATGCTGGAACTCTCCACCCCGGTGGTGGAGCTGTGGGACGGCATCCTCGCCATCCCGCTGATCGGCGCGCTGGACAGCAACCGCACCCAGGTGGTGATGGAGTCGCTGCTGGAGAAGATCGTCCAGACCGAGTCGGACATCGCCATCATCGACATCACCGGCGTGCCCACCGTGGACACCATGGTCGCCCAGCACCTGCTCAAGACCGTGACCGCCGCGCGGCTCATGGGGGCCCAGTGCATCATCAGCGGCATCCGTCCGCAGATCGCCGCCACCATCGTCCACCTGGGCGTGGAACTCGGCGACGTCATCACCAAGGCCTCCCTGGCCGACGCCTTCCGCCTGGCACTGCGCGAGCAGGGTGTGCGCCTGGCCGCCCCAACCAAGCGCTGAGGACGCCGCCATGATCGACCGGATTCCGATCCTCAAGCTGGGCCCCTTCCTGCTGCTGAGCATCCAGGTGGACATGCACGACCAGCTGGCGCTGGACCTGCAGGAAGACCTCACCGAGCAGATCGTCCGCCACAAGGCCAAGGACGTGCTCATCGACATCTCGGCGCTGGAGATCGTCGACTCCTTCATCGGCCGGATGCTGTCCCACATCGCCCAGGTCTCGCGCATCCTCGACGCCAAGGTGATCGTGGTCGGCATGCAGCCGGCGGTGGCCATCACCCTAGTGGAGCTGGGGCTGTCATTGGAGGGCATCGCCACGGCGCTGAACATGGAAAAGGGCATGCGCCGGCTCGAGGCCATGGTCGCCGCCGACGAATCGCTGGAGGAGTCAGAGGGTGCCGAAGACACAGACGCTTCCCCTCCGCCAGGAGACTGACATCGTGCTGATCCGCCAACAGGTGCGCAAGGTCGCCGAAGCCATTCGCCTGGGGCTGATCTCCCAGACCAAGATCGTCACCGCGGCCAGCGAGATCGCGCGCAATGGCCTGGTCTACGGGCTGGGCGGCGAATGCCTGATCGAGGAGACGGTACGTGCCGGCAAGCCGGCGATCCGCCTGGTGATCCGCGACAACGGCCCGGGTATCGCCGATCTCGAGCGCGCCATGGTCGACGGCTACACCTCGGGCAAGGGCCTGGGGCTGGGGCTGTCCGGCTCGCGCCGGCTGGTGGACGACTTCCACATCGACAGCCGGCCCGGCCAGGGCACCACCGTCGAGCTGTGGAAGTGGCGATGAGCGAGCAGCCGTGCAGCCTGGTGCTGCCGGTCACTACCAGTGTCCATGTCGACGCCGCGCGGCGCGCCCTGGTCCGGCTGGCGAGCACCGTCAGCACCGATGAAACCCTGCTCGGGCGACTGACCATCGTCGCCCAGGAGCTGGGCTACAACCTGGTCCGCCATGCCGGCCACGGCGAACTCCTGGCCACCCTGGGCAACGACGGCGTGCTCGATGTCCTGGCCGTGGATCGCGGCCCCGGGATGTATGACGTCGCCCGCTGCCTGACCGATCACTACAGCACCGCCGCCACCCTGGGCGCGGGCCTGGGTGCCATCCGCCGGCAATCCGATGTGTTCGACATCCATTCCCGGCCCGGCCAGGGCACCGTGGTACTGGCGCGCTTTCACCTCGCCGGCGCGCCGCACACCCGGCTGCAGCATGGCGCCCTCTGCACCCCCTATCCCGGCGAACAGGTCTGTGGCGACAGCTGGGCGGTCTCCGGTCGGCGCATGCTGGTGTGCGATGGACTAGGCCACGGCCAGCAGGCCGCCGCCGCCAGTCGTCGCGCCCGGGAGCTGTTCCTGCACCATGGGGCGCACCTGCCGCTGCAACGGCTGATGGAGAACCTGCACCAGGCGCTGATGGAAACCCGCGGCGCCGCCCTGGCCCTGGCCGAGCTGGACCCCGACCAGGGCCAGGTGAGCTTTTGCGGCATCGGCAACATCGCCGGTCGGTTGCTCGGCACCAGTGCGCGCAGCCTGGTGTCCAACAACGGCACCCTGGGCTACCGGATCGGCCGGATCCAGACCTTCACCTACCCCTGGACGCCAGGCTCCCTGCTGGTGCTGAACTCCGATGGCCTGACCTCCAAGGTCGGACTGGGCGAGCACAGCGGGTTGGGCGCGCGCCATCCGGCGCTCATCGCAGCGCTGCTGCATCGTGATTTCCGGCGTCCTTCCGACGATGCCACCGTCCTGGTACTCAAGCATGTTTGACGTCTTGCCCCTGCTGACCCTCGCCCTGCGCAGCGAGCAGGACATCGTGCATTGCCGCCAGGCGGCCAAACGCCTGGCCGCGGCCCTGGAGTGGCCGGTACTGGAACAGATCCGCCTGGCCACCGCGGTATCGGAACTGGCGCGCAACATCCACCAGTACGCCGGCAGTGGCCACTTCGACTTCGCCCTGCTGACCGACCCTGACCGGCGGCTGCGCGGCCTGCAGATCCGCGCCCTGGACCAGGGTCCGGGCATCGCCGAGCTGGACGCCATCCGCGCCGGCAGCTATCGCTCCAGCACCGGCATGGGCATCGGCCTGCGCGGCGCCCAGCGCCTGTTCGACGACTTCGACCTGCAGACCTCGGCCGCCGGTACCCGGATCACCGCCTGCAAGTACCAGGCGCCGCGGCCGCTGCCCGAGCAGGCCCAGCTGGCCCCGCTGATCGCCGAGCTGCAGGGCGGCGCCGCGCCCGATCCCTACCAGCAGATCCAGTTGCAGAGCGAGGAGCTGTTGCTGACCAACACCGAGCTGCAGCTGCGCCAATCGGAGCTGGAGGTCACCAACAAGGAACTGGAGAACACCAACCAGGGCGTGGTGGCGCTCTACTCGGAACTGGAAAAGGCCACCCAGGAACTCAAGGAGGCGAGCGAGGCGAAGACCCGCTTCTTCTCCAACATGACCCACGAGTTCCGCACCCCGATCAACATCATCGAGAACGTCGCCAAGCTGCTCGCCAGCGGGGTGGACGGCGCGCTCAATACCGAGCAGCAGCGCCAGGTACGCTTCATCAGCGATGCGGCGCTGGAGCTGGCCAACCTGGTCAGCGAGCTGCTGGCCCTGGCCGAGGTGCAGTCCGGTCGACTGACCATCGTGCCCCAGCCGTTCCCGCTCGCGCCCTTCATCGAGCGGCTCAATCAGTTCGCCACGGCCCTGGCGCCGCGCTATCCCCAGGTCAGCTTCAGCGTCGCCCCGGGGCCCGGCGGGGTGCTGCTGGACACCGACGAGAGCCGGCTATTCCAGGTGCTGCGCAACCTGATCGCCAATGCCTTCAAGTACACCCC
>CAUQPA010000155.1:0-7963 GCA_963519325.1 uncultured Pseudomonas sp.
GTCTGGTAGTAGGCGATGTCGCTGAGCAGGCCGCCGATGAACAGCGGGACGGAACCCGCCAGCAGCAGCGCATGCAACGCGCCAGGCCGGACGGGATAGGGACGGTGGGCAGCTACGGTCACTGACGACTCCTTTTCAAGACGGGGCGCCGCGTGGGCTCGATGGCCGCCACGGCGGGAACGGTGCACTGAAAAGGATTGTGCGGGCAGGCGGTTAGTTCAGCCGTTTCGCCCGCCTGACACCTCTTGCAAAAGACTGCCAGCTGCTGGCCCGCCCTAGGACGCGGTTCCTGGCCGGAGCCCAGGCTTGCCCCGCCCTGACAAGAGCGGCAGCCATTGCACATCGGTTGCCCCGCGCTTCAGCGGTCGTGATAAAAAGTCAGTTTTATTTCAGGACGGATCGCCCATGGCCAGCACCCGCCCCGTCGACCGCGCCTCCCGGCAGGCAGCGATCGTTCTCGCGCTTTGCCTGCCCAGTGACGTCCTGCTCTATCTCATCCTGCCGATGAATGCCGAGGCCTTCGGTATCAGCCTGACCGAGGCCGGGGTGCTGCTAGCCGCCAACCGCCTGGTGCGGATCTTCGGCTACCGCTACGTGGTGCACGGCTATGCCCGTTTTGGCGATCGCCACAGCCTGATGCTCGCCGCCGGGGTAGCAGCCTTGTGCGCCCTGGGCAACGCCACCCTCTCCGGCTTCTGGCTGCTGATCCTGCTGCGGCTGGCCTGGGGGCTGTGTTTCGCGGTCTTCAACCTCTCGACCCAGGTGCTGGCCACCGCCGAGGCCGGCGGCGCCGCACGCCGCTCGGGGACCTCGCGCGCGTTGATCGCCATCGGCCCCATGCTCGCCCTGCCCTTTGGCGCCTGGATCACCCTGCATTTTGGACCAAGGCTGATCTTCCTGCTGCTCGCCGGCCTTTGCCTGGTGGGCCTGGTGATCGCCAGTCGCCTGCCGGCGCAGCCGCACCAACTGCCTGGTACGGGTCGGCGCTTCCAGTGGCCCGACCGGATCGCCGTCTGGTCCTTCATCGAGGGCGTCGCCCTGGATGGCCTGTTCATCTTCGGGCTGTCGGTGTTCGCCCAGGCCGCGCTCGGTGGTAACGCGGTACTGATTGCCGGACTGCTGATGGCGCTGCGCTACGCCTCGGAGATGAGTCTGAGTCCGCTGGGCGGCTGGGCTGCCGACCGCTACGGCGCCGCGACCATGCTGGTGACCTTCTCCGCCCTCACCGCCCTGGCCCTGAGTGCGTTCGGCTGGCATTGGCTGGTGCTGGGCGCGGGTGGCGTGCTGATCCTGCGGGCGCTGCAGCTGCCGCTGGTCGTAACACTGGTGGCGGCCCGGCATCCCGGCCAGGCCCGGGTGCAGGCACTGGCCGCCAATGCCATCTGGCGCGACGTGGGTGCGGGTCTGGGCCCGCTGCTCGCTGGCGTGCTGCTGCCGGTGCTATCCCCGGCCTGGGTCTATCCGCTGGCCGGCCTCGCCGTCCTCGCCAGCGCCCTGGCCTGTCGGCAGGTCGCACGGTCGCCGGCCTGATGACCAGCTCCGCGCGCGCCCCAGGCTAGCGCTTCACCGGCAGTACCGGTTCGCTGACGCCCTTGATACCCACCAGCGTCAGGCTGGTCAGCAGGACGTTCTGCGGGCCCTGATAAGCGTTGACCGGCTTGTACCACTCCGCCAGGGAATGCGCGCTGCCGCCCTCCCCGCCACCGCTGATGGTCATGGCCGGTACCCCGAGGGACATGGCGGTATTGGAGTCGGTACTGCCGCCACTGAGGGTGACCTTGGCACCACCGGTGACCGCGGCGATGGAACGCTGCGCCGTCTGCACCATGGGCGAATCCTCCGCCGTGCCACCGGCCGGACGATCCCCGATCAGCTTGACCGCGACGGAGATCTGGTCGGTATCCCAGCGCTGGTTCTCTTCCTTCACCGCCTCCTGTACCAGGGCCAGGATTTCCTTTTCCTCCGCCAGCAGCGCCGCCTCCTCGTTGGACCTCATGTCCAGGGTCAGGCGGGCCTCGGCGGCGATGGCGTTGACCGAGGTACCGCCCTGCACGGTGCCCACGGTGAAGGTGGTCTTGGGCTCCTTGGGCGGACGGACCTCAGCGATCTTGGCGATGGCCCGACCCATGGCATGGATGGCACTGGGCCGACCGAATTCGCCGAAGCTGTGGCCGCCCGGCCCCTTGAAGGTGATCTCGTAGCGGTGGCTGCCGGTCCCCCGGTTGACGATCCGCCGTACGTCGATGCCATCCACCGAGATGAAGCCATCGATCTCCTGGCGATCCTTGAACAGGGCCTTCACCCCGCGCAGGTTGCCCAGTTCCTCCTCGCCCACGGTGCCGACGAATACCAGGTCACCCACGGTCTCGACGCCACTCTTGTTCAGGGCGTCGATCACCGACAGCAGGGCGGCCAGGCCACGGGCGTCATCGCCGATGCCCGGGCCGAAGGTCTTGCCGTCCTGTTCCTTAAGGGTCAGGTCGGTCCCTTCGGGAAACACCGTGTCCAGATGTGCCGAGACCACCAGCTGCGGCCCCTGGCCACTGCCCTTGCGGGTGGCGATCACATAGCCTTCCGGGGCGATGCTGGCATCCTTCAGGCCCAGCTCCTGGAAGCGCTTGAGGTAATACTCCGCCCGCACCTTCTCCTTGAACGGCGGCGCCGGGATCTGGGCGATGTGCTTCTGTTCCTCGAAGGTGCGGCTATCATCGGCGCGCAGCGCCTCCAGGGCCTTGGCCACCCGGGCATCACCCTGGACGGCGGACAGCGCGCCCTCGACGGCCGGCGCGGCAGCCAGCGGCAATGCCAGGGTGGCCGCCGTAGCGGCGATAAGAACAGCGGACAAGCGATTGGCCAAGGCCGAACGAGCAAAAGACATCTGACACTCCCATTGCCTAGGTGGTATTCCGAGTGCGCACAATCGTCAGACGAATGCGCAACCTCTTGACGCTAGGCGGGAGTAGGAGAGTCGTCAAAAATCGGGCTGTAACGGGATGTGGCGTGGGAGCCACTAAAGATGCACGCCGGCAAGGAACCGGGCGCACGCGCTAGCTACGCCCACTCGCTACCGCCAAACAGCGCGGCAACGACTGCGCTCCCTTTTTCCCCTCACGCCAACTTGAACCGCCGCACCAGGGTTTCCAGCTCCCCCGCCAATCCGGACAGCTCTTCGCTGGCACCCACCGTCTGCCGGTTGCCATCGCTGGTCTGCACCGAGAGGTCGCGGATGCTGATGAGGTTGCGGTCCACTTCGCGGGATACGTGGGCCTGTTCTTCGGCGGCGGTGGCGATCTGCAGGTTGCGTTCGTCGATCAGGCGGACGGCCTGGAGGATGTCGTTCAGGGCGCGGCCGGCGTCCTGGGCGATCTCGTAGGTCGCCTGGGCCTGGCTGGTGCTGAGTTGCATGGAGTCCAGGGCTTTGGCCGAGCCCTGCTGGATGGCCTGGATCATCTGCTCGATCTCGCGGGTAGAGGTCTGGGTGCGGTGCGCCAGGGCCCGTACCTCGTCGGCCACCACGGCGAAGCCACGGCCCTGCTCGCCGGCGCGGGCCGCTTCGATGGCGGCGTTCAGCGCCAGCAGATTGGTCTGCTCGGCGATGGCGCCGATCACGCTCAGTACCTGGCTGATGTCCTGGGCCTGTCCGGCCAGGCCTTCGACCTGGACCGAGGTCGATTGCACCTGATGGCTCAGGCGCTGCATGGCGTCGAGCGCCTGGCCGACCTTGGCATTGCCATTTTCCGCGGCGGCGCTGGACTCGCGCGCCGCCTGGGAGGTGGAAGCCGCGTTGCGGGCCACCTCCTCAACCGCGGCGCTCATCTGGGTGACCGCCGTGGCGGCCTGGTCGATTTCCGCGTTCTGACTGGACAGCACCCGACTGGCGCCATCGGTCACCAGGGTCATGGTCTGGGCAGTCTCGCTCAGGCGATTGGACGAGCGCGAGATGCCGTGCAGGGTGTCCTTGAGGTTGTCCTGCATCTGCGCCAGGGCGCGCATGAGGCCGGCGGCCTCGTCGGCGCCGGTCGGATCGATCTTGCCGGTCAGTTCACCCTGGGCGATGGCGTTGGCCACGGCCAGGGAGTCACCGATCGGCTGGGCCAGGCTGCGCGTCAGCCGCCAGGCCAGCAGCAGCGTCAGGACCACTGCCAGGGCCATGATGGCCAGCACCACGCGGACGCTGTGGTCATAGATGCCAGTGGCGGCTTCACCGGCTTGGCGGGCTCCTTCGCTGTTGAATTCGCGCAGCCGGGTCAGTTGTTCCTGGTAGGCTTCCGCGCGCAGGCGCTGGTCGCCGTTGGCCAGCTTGAGCGCCTCGCCGCGATCGGTAGCGACGAGGGCGACGACCTGGTCGAGACCCTCGAGATAGGCCTTCATCTGCAAGGCAGCTCGCTCGAAGTTGCCTCTTTCCTCGGCCGTCGAGATCAGATGGTCGCGGTAGTAGGCCGTACGGGCGTTCATCACCTCGCGGTTCTGCTGGATTTGCCGGGTGGCGACGGCCACGGCCGCGCTGTCTTCACTGGCCAGCAGGCGGATGCTTTCCAGGCGAGTATGCAAGAGTGCTACCTGGATATCGTCAGCGGTTTGCACACTCGCCAACCATTCGGCCTCCATCGCCTGCTCGGTCGCGCGCAGGGCGTTCAGTTGCATGAGGGCGAACCCACCGAGCAGGATGACGATCAGCGTTACCGCGCCGAAGCACAGGGTGGCGCGGGGGGCGATGCGTAGCGAGCGAAGGTTCAAGGCGGGCTCCCTGGATCGGCGAAGGCGATCCTCTAGAGCCCTAGAATCGACTGACTATTCCTTTTCTTTAGTGCGATCGTGATTGGCGCGACAATTAAGGCGCTGCCTATGCTTCCCAACTTGCCCAGCTGGATCATCCCTCGCCCCGCCTACACCTGGGATCGCGGTGTTTCCAGCCGCTCCACCATCTTCACCAGTTCCGCCAGGGAGCCCGCCTGCAATTTGCGCATGAGCGCCGCGCGGCGCACCTTGACGGTGATCTCGCTGACGCCCAGCTGGGCGGCGATCTGCTTGTTGAGCAAGCCGGTGACCACTCGCGCCAGCACCGCACGCTCACCGTCGTTGAGGGTCTCGAACCGCGCCTGTAACTCCTGCAGTTGCGCCCGCTGCGCATGGGCCTCCTGGGCCTTGCGCAGGGCCTGGTCGATGGCGTCGAGCAGGTCCTGGTCGCGGAAGGGCTTGGTGAGGAACTCCAGAGCGCCCTGCTTCATGGCCCGTACCGACATGGGGATGTCGCCATGACCGGTGATGAAAATGATCGGCAGGGCCAGCGCGCGGCGCTGGAGTTCCTGCTGCAGGTCCAGGCCGTTCATGCCCGGCATTCGTACATCGAGCACCAGGCAGGCGGGTTGCTCGAAGGTCGCACGCTCGAGGAAGTCGGCCGCCGACACATAACTGCGGGTGGTGAGACCCACGGAGGCCAGGAGGTCTTCCAGGGCAGCACGCACCGAGGCGTCGTCGTCCACCAGATGGACCAGGGTGGGCAAGGCGTGCTCGGTCATGGTTCCTGATCCTTGGGCAAGCTGCAGTAGACACCGGTGCCGCCCTCGGGCAGCGAGGTCGCCCAGATCCGGCCGCCATGGGCTTCGACGATGGAGCGACTGAGTGCCAGGCCCAATCCCATGCCCTGCTCCTTGGTGGTATAGAAGGCCTCGAACATCTGCTCGCGAGCCGCCGGACTCAGGCCGCGACCGCTGTCTTCCACACCCAACCGGATGCAGCCGGCGGTGTCCAGGCCCACCTGGATGACGATCCGGCGCTGCTCGGGTGGCACGCCCTCCAGGGCGTCGAGGGCATTGAGCAGCAGATTGAGGATGACCTGCTGCAACTGGCTCTGGTCGGCCAGCAGGGGCGGCAGGCCTTCTTGCAGCCGTACGTCCACCGCCACCTGGCGCTGGGCCAGTTCGGTGCGGACGAAATCGAGCACCTGTTCCACCGTATCGCCGACGTTCAGCCAGTCCTTGGCCACCTGGGCCTGGCGGACCAGGCCGCGTACCCGGGCGATGACCGCGCTGGCGCGGTGGGCGTCATCGATGACCCGTTGCGCGGCCTGCACGGCCCGCTCCACCTGCGGCGGTTGATTGCTCAGCCAGCGCTGGCAGGCATTGCCGCTGGCGGCGATGGCGGTGAGCGGCTGGTTCACCTCGTGGGCGATGGAGGCCGCCAGCTCACCGAGCTGGCTGAGACGACCGGCCTGGGTCAGCCGCGCACGGGCGGCCTCGGCAGCGCGCTTGGCGGCATCCAGGCGTAGGGCCAGCGCCGCGACCGCGACGATGGCCAACAGGCTGATGATGCAGTTGACCAGGCCGGCATCGCGGTCGCCGCTGCGGGTGGCGGCATAGCTGCACAGCACCAGCAGCGCGCAGCCCAGCGCCGTGACCGTGACGCCACGGGTGGAGAGGAAGCCCGCGGCCAGCAGCACCACCACCACCTGGAAGACGCCAATGGCGATCTCCCGGTCGGTGAAGGTATCCAGCAGGGCGATGCCCAGCGCCAGGGCACAGAGGCCCCCCAGGCGCAGCCAGTGGGTGGTGGTGGCGAAGGGTCGTCGATCCATGGCCAGTTTCTCGTTCGTAGTCGCGTGGACGTCCTAGAGCGGCTAACAAAACGTAGCGAGCGGCTGTCAGGCGGGTGCGCGCGGCGCGCAGGAACCGCACCGGGCTCGCGTTCGAGTGTACGAGCGGTACATGAGGATTCCGAGCACTGCACGCGCCCGTCTGGCGGACGCGCAGTAGTTTTATTAGTCGCTCTTAGCCTGGATTTTCCAGGCTGAACATATCGGCCGCTTGATCATAGGCGAAGAGCTCACCATAGCGCCCCCATTGAATGGCGCTGCCGAGGGTACGGGCGGCATCGGCCTCGTCCATGAAGTCCTCCAGCTCGTCACGGAAACGCCGCGCCGGTGCGGTGTGGCCCTGGCGATCGTCCAGCACCCGGCGGATATGGGCCACCAGCGGCACGAAGTTGAGCAACTGGCGGGCGAACAGCTGCTTGCGCACGTCCACCCCCGCCTCGACGTAGGCGCGCCCGGCCGGCAGCAGGCGCAGATCGCCGCCTTCGAGGACCGCCAGGCGCAGCAGTTGCAGCACCTCGGCCAGGGGAAAGAGTTCGTCCAGCGCATAGCCCAACCCGCCGGCCAGCTCCGGCAGGTCGGCGCGACCGTCGTAGGGCGCGGCCTGGACCGCCTCCAGCAGGCCGGCCAGGGCGTTCGTCGAGACCGTCGGCAGCCGCATGCCCAGGCCATTGCCGGGAACCCCTGCGTCGTGGGGCGCCGGGGTGGTCTCGCCGGTCATGCGCACATAGATCTCCTCCACCAGTTCGCGAAAGGCCGGATCGTGGCGATTGCGCGGCTGCGGCAGGTCGATGCGGATCTCGCTGGCGACGCGCCCGGGATTGCTGGAGAAGATCAGCACCCGGTCGCAGAGCAGGACGGCCTCGGCGATGTTGTGGGTGACCATGAGGATCGAGCGGATCGGCATGCGGCCTTCCACCCAGAGGTCGAGCAGGTCGGTTCTCAGGGTCTCGGCGGTCAGCACGTCCAGCGCCGAGAAGGGTTCGTCCATCAGCAGCACGTCCGGGTGCACCACCAGGGCACGGGCCAGGCCGACGCGCTGGCGCATGCCGCCGGAAAGTTCCTTGGGATAGGCGCTTTCGAAGCCGTCCAGGCCGATCAGGTCGATGGCGGCCAGGGCGCGACGACGGCGCTCGTCCAGCGGCACGTGCAGGGCTTCCAGGCCGATCTCGACGTTCTGCAGCACGGTCAGCCAGGGAAACAGCGCGAAGCTCTGGAACACCATGCTGACCCGGGCACGCTGGCCGTCGTCCTTGGGCGGGAAGTCGACGGTGCCGCCGCTGGTTCGACCGGCGTGACCCGCTCGGCCAGCGGCTGCAGCCGCGCCTCCCAGTGCGCCACCGCAGCGCGCAGCGGGGCATCGGTCACCAGCAG
>CAUQPA010000156.1:0-7941 GCA_963519325.1 uncultured Pseudomonas sp.
ATTCGGCGCTGCGCGCCGAGGTGCCGGATCCGCAGGATGCCCAGACGGCCGTGGATGCCCGGCTGATCGCGCGCCTGCAGCAGGCGGATACCCTGCTGGTGGCGGGCGAAGCCCTGTCCCACTGCGTGGCCAGTACCCTGCGTGACCTGCTCGATCACTGGCCGGCGGAGCGGCGCCAGGATCTGGTGCTGCTGACCGACTGCAGCCATTCGGTACCCGGCTTCGAGGCCCAGGGCGAGGCCTTCCTGGCCGAGATGCGCGCCGCGGGCGTCAGGCTGGCGACGTCGACGGACGAGCTCGGCTAGCCCGTCCGTCCCCTGCCCTACTTGATCTCGTAGAGACCGGTATAGGTCGCCGAGGCCAGCTGGTTGAGGTGGATCATGAAACGGCCGACCGCGTTGGTGGCGTCCGCCGGTACCGGCAACTGGTCGACCTTGAGCGCATGCAGCTGGAAGACGTAACGATGCGGCTTGTCGCCCTTGGGCGGCGCCGCGCCGCCGAAGCCGCGGGTGCCGTAGTCGTTGATCAGCTGCAGGGCGCCCGCGGGCAGGCCCGAGCCGTCGGCGCGACCGGCGTCTTCCGCCAGCCCCTGGGTAGTCAGCGGGATGTTGACCACCACCCAGTGCCAGAAGCCACTGCCGGTGGGAGCATCCGGGTCATAGACGGTCAGGGCGAGGCTCTTGGCGTCGGCGGGCAGATCCGACCACTGCAGGGCCGGCGAAACATTCTCCCCATGGGCACCGAAGTCGGCCACGTCGAACTCGTGACGCTTGGGCATGAACTCATTGTCGGCGAAGGCATCGGTCCAGAGTTTCACGTTAGGGCTCCTGTCGCTCAGGGCATGTGGGCGTCGGTCTCGCGCCAGACCAGACGATTGAGGTTGTAGCCTTTTTCGCGGGCGATGCGCAGCAGCTTCTCGCTCTGCGCCGCGGAGATCTCGGGCTTGCGCGCCAGCAACCAGAGGTACTTGCGATCCGGGCTGCCGACCAGGGCGGTCTTGTAGTCCTCGTCGACGTAGAGGATCCAGTAGGGCCCCTTGGCCACGTTGGGCAGCACGCCGCTGAACCAGGTGTCGAAGCGTACTTCCAGGCGATCGGTCACGCCGGGCTTGATCGGCGTGGCGGTCCCGGTCGCTTCCTGGACCTTGCCGTCCAGGGTGCGGCAGCTATTGAACACCGCCACCTTGCCGTCGGCCATGACGTGGTAGTTCGCCTCGGACTGGGCGCAGTTGCGCTGGAAGAACATCGGCAGGCGTGCCAGCTCGTACCAGTGCCCCTGGTAGCGCTGCAGATCGACATTGCCCGCGGTAAGCGGCGGCACCTGGCGCGGACCGCTGGCGCAGCCCGCGAGCAACCCGGCAGCACCCGCCAGCAGCAACAGTTTGGTAGAGGTTTTCATCGCAGACCCTGCCCGGCGAACATCGCCACCTTATCGTTGAGATACTGCACGCTGATGAAGGAGCCGCGATCACCCCAGGTACAGGTGGTAACGCCCAGGGCGCCGGCACATTCCGTGGGTGCCCCCAGGATATGTTCCACCTCGGCCTTGGTCTGGCCGGCCTTGAGCCGGGAATAGTTTTCCTGGGTGACCTTGCCGCACCCTGCCAGTAGCAGACTGCCCATCAGCGGAAGCGCCATGCGCCACTTCATACCCTTCTCCTCCATCCTGACGGCAAGGTTATAGAGCCCGTCCGGCTGCCAGGGTTCGCTCGCGCGGAAGCCGTTCACGATCTCGCCGGCTAGCGCCAGACAAAGTGAAAATACCTGAAAAGCTCGGTGTACACGTGGTACCTGAGCCTTTCGCCGGGGCTAGCCACCCAGGGCATGTTCGACGCAGTCTGGCGCACGCGCAGCAGATCGTGAGCGGCTCCCTAGCTGGCGAGATAGGAGGAACGGGTCAGCCCCAGGCGCATGGCGTCGAGGAACTGGGTGCGCTCGCGGGCGGTGAGCCGCGCGCTGGCGACCTTGTCGCGGTAGTAGGTCATCAACTCCTCGGGCGAGAGGTGCACGTACCTGAGCATGTCCTCGATGGTGTCGTGGGTCTCGATGCCGCCGTGGCGCACGCTGCCGTCGGCGTCCTGGTAGACGTTCACCGAGTCGGTGTCGCCGAACAGGTTGTGCATGTCGCCGAGGATCTCCTGGTAGGCGCCCACCAGGAACACCGCCAGCAGGTAGTCCTCGCCCTCGCGCACCTCGTGCACCGGCAGGCTGGTCTCGATGCTCTGCTCGTCGACGTACTGCTTGATCTTGCCGTCGGAGTCACAGGTCAGGTCCTGCAGCACGGCGCGGCGCACCGGCTCCTCGTCGAGGCGGGTCAGGGGCACGATGGGCAGGATCTGGTCGATGGCCCAGGTATCGGGCAGGCTCTGGAATACCGAGAAGTTGCAGATGTACTTGTCGGCCAGCTTGTCGTTGAGTTCGTCGAGCACCTGGCGGTGGGAGCGCTGGCGCGCCTTGAGCTGGTTGTACAGCCGCCGGCAGATGGCGAAGTAGCACTGTTCGGCCAGCGCCTTGTCGCCCAGGCTGAGACTGCCCGCGGCATACTGGGCGGCGGCTTCGCTGACGTACTGGGTGGCGCGCCAGTAGGTCTCGGTGACCATTTCCGGATCGGTGTCGCCGAGCAGCTCGGCCAGCCACTGCACCACCTCGGGCTTGCCTTCGAAGCGCTCGCTGGCCGGCACGCTGTCGTTGTGGCGCTCGACGTCGGTGACCTGCATCACCAGCATGGCGTGGTGGGCGGTCATGGCGCGACCGCTTTCCGAGAAGATGTTCGGATGCGGCAATTCCTGCTGGTCGCAGAATTCCTTGAGCATGCCGACCACGGTACCGGCGTAGTCGTCCATGTCGTAGTTGATGGAGCTGGCATTGCGCGAGTGGGTGCCGTCGTAGTCCACGCCCAGGCCACCGCCGACGTCGATGTGGTCCAGCGGCAGCCCCAGGGCGCGCAGCTCGGCGTAGTAGCGGATGGCCTCGCGGAAGCCCTGGCGGTAGTCGGCCAAGTTGGCGATCTGCGACCCCATGTGGAAGTGCAGCAGGCGCACGCCCTGCTCCAGGCCGGCGGCGCGGAAGCGCTCGATCACCGACAGCAGCTGGGCGGCGGACAGCCCGAACTTGGACTTCTCGCCCCCGGTATCGGCCCACTTGCTCGAGGCCAGGGACGACAGCCGAACGCGCAGGCCGACCTGGGGGGTGACCTTGAGCTCGGCCGCCTCCTCGATCACCAGCGGGACCTCGGATTCCTTCTCGATGACGATGAAGACGCTATGGCCGAGCTTCTGGCCCATCAGCGCCAGGCGAATGAATTCGCGGTCCTTGTAGCCGTTGCAGACGATGGTGCCGCCCTTGGGCGCCAGCGCCAGCACCGCCATCAGCTCCGGCTTGGAGCCGGCTTCCAGGCCGATGGAGACGTCGCGGGTGGCGATGATGTTCTCCACCACCGCTTCCTGCTGGTTGACCTTGATCGGATAGAGCGCGGTGTAGCGACCCTGGTAGTCCAGCCGCTCGATGTTACGGTCGAAGGCACCGGTCAGGTGGCGCACCTGGCCCTGCAGGATGTCAGGAAAACGCACCAGCAGTGGCAGCGACAGCCCCGCTTCGCGCAACTGGCCGACCAGGACGTGCAGGTCGATCGGCTGGCCATCCGGGCCGTGGGGGCGGACCTCGACGTTGCCGGCATCGCTGATGGCGAAGTAACCGGCGCCCCAATGGCGAATACCGTAGACGCTGCGGCTGTCCGCCACGGTCCACTGGCTGCCGTCGTCTTTGCGCGTGCGTCGTGGGGACATTCGCGGGAATCTCCTGTAGGGAATCTTGCTTGGATGGACCGCCGCCAGGGACGGTAAGTTGTACGCCGGGGCACCGAAGGCGTGGCCTAGCCGCCCGAACGCTTGGTCTTGAAGCCGCGTTTCTCGAGTTCGCCGACCAGCAGGTCGACGTGATCGCCCTGGATCTCGATGACGCCATCCTTGAGCGCCCCACCCGTTCCGCAGCGGCGCTTGAGGGCGCTGGCCAGGTCCTTGAGTTCGACCTCGTCCAGCGGTACGCCGGTGACGGTGGTGACCGTCTTGCCACCCCGGCCCTTGGTCTCGCGGCGGACCCGGGCGATACCGTCGCCGGCCGGTGCCTGGACCTGGGGCTCTTCCGGACGAATGCGGCCGACGTCGGTGGAATACACCAGGCGACTGAGGTCCGACAGCGACGAGGTTTTCTTGCTCAAGGGGCGGTCCTCCCAACTCGGGGGCAGGCGTCGGGCACCAGGCGCCGGGCACCTGGCAAACCTTGGATGCAGCGCGGCCCGGCAAGGGCCGCACTGCTCCGGGGCCGCGCAATGTAGCAGCATCGCCGCCGGATGCTAAGGGACGAATGCGAGAAATTAAGGCAGGGATGCGACATCCGCCTGCCCCAGGGCCAACCGCAGCGCCTCCAGGGAATCCGGGCAGTACGGGAGGGTCCTTGCCTGGTCGAGGATGACGGCGGGCGCGAGGAAGCGGGCTTCCAGCACCTCTTCCGGCTGCAGCTGCAGCGGGCCGTCCCAGCGGGCGCTGAATACCGCGCCCCAGAGCCGGTTGCCTGGCTCCTCGAAGTAGAAGGTGCCGTGCTCGCGCAAGGGCACACCGCTCACCCCGAGTTCCTCGGCCAACTCCCGCGCCGCCGACTCGGCGTAGCTCTCCCCCGGCGCCACCATGCCACCGGCGGCCACGTCCCAGTAGCCCGGGTAGAGCGCCTTGCTGAGGGTACGCCGGTGCACGCAAAGCTCACCGGCGGCATTGAACAGCAGGATGAAGGTGCAGCGCCCGATCAGGTCGCGGGCGCGCAACTCCGCGCGCGGCAGCTGGCCCTGGACCCGGTCGTCACGGTCGACCCAGACCACCGCCTCCCGGTCGGAGGCGGCGCGATGGGCCGCTTCGCGGTCGCCCAACGTCATCAGCCCTGTTCCAGCAACTGGCGCAGGTCGATGATGGCGGCGT
Organism: uncultured Pseudomonas sp.; assembly: GCA_963519325.1. Taxonomy (GTDB): domain Bacteria; phylum Pseudomonadota; class Gammaproteobacteria; order Pseudomonadales; family Pseudomonadaceae; genus Chryseomonas. The sequence continues at coordinate 4,967 of CAUQPA010000156.1, forward strand.
TGGCGCGGGAGATGTAGTTGGCGATTACCAGTGAATGGTTGGCCAGGATGCCGAAGCCGCTGCCGTTGAGGATCATCGGACTCCAGATCGGTTGCTGCGCTGCTTCCAGCTCGCGAATGATCTCGCGCACGTTCACCGTGGCGTTCTTCTTCGCCAGGGTATCGGCGAAGTCGACCTCGATGGCGCGCAGGATGTGCGACAGCGCCCAGGCCTGGCCGCGCGCCTCGTAGAAGACGTTGTCGATCTGCAGCCAGGGCGTCTCGACACGCTGCTCGTGGACTTCCGGCACCTGGCCGGCGGGGATGTCCTGGTTCGGCCGTACCTCGGCATCCAGGCGCACGCGGCCGACGCTGGCCGACAGCCGCTGGGACAGCGAGCCAAGCCGCGTCTCGACGTCACCCAACCAGTTGCGCAGGTTGTCCGAACGCGAATAGAAGTAGGCGGTGGGCTGGCCCTGGACGTTCTGGCCCCCCAGGCGCGCGAGATAGCGATCGAGGGAAGCGATACCGGCGCGGTATTCGGACTCCGACGACGGCATGGCCCAGCTGTGGTTGTCGAAGTTGAAGCGCGGCTCGGCCTGGGCCAGGTCGACGTCCTCGGTGGACTGCGACTGGGAGCGGGCGAAATCCTTGCGCAGCGCCCGGGCCAGGTCGCGGGTCTGCACCAGCACCCCGTACTCCCAGGACGGCATGTCGTCCAGCCAGACGCCCGGCGGCATGATGTCGTTGGACAGGTAGCCACCCGGCTTGTCCAGCAGGGTGCCCGCCACCTGCTTGAGGGTCTCGACCGTGGTGTAGCCGAGCACCAGCTTGCGCCCGCTGGCCGCAGCCGCCTCCTGGGCATGTTGCTGGACCGGGAAGAAATCCGGCTCCCGGCTCCAGTACCAACCTATTGCCAGGGTCACCAGCAGGTACAGCGCCACCAGCACCGCCACCAGCCGGAGCCATCCCGACCTCAAGTTCCACTCCCGCATGGACAATTCCTTGCACTGATTTCAAAGGTGTTGGCGCTTGGACCCCGGCCAGAGCCACCGGTTGCGCCACGCTCGGGGGCAACGTCGGGCCGGACCGCGTTCGCCGCCGTTGCCGAGACTAGGGTAACAGGCGACAGACGCTACTCCAGAAGCGACCGACAGTGTCCGTGCGAGCGGCATTACCGCCGCTAACCAGGGTACCGCCTCTCCCCTGCCAGTCATCAATTGGTAGCATAGGGCCATCACCTCCAGAATGACGGACCATTTCGTGAGCGAACATGACGACCCGAGCCGGGACCGACTCAAGCTGCACTTCGCCCAACGGGTCATCCATCAGTCGCGCCAGGTGCTGGAGATCTGGCAGCGCCTGCAGCGGGACGAATGGAGCGCCGGCAGCCTGAGCGAGCTGACCGATGCCAATGCCCGGCTGCGCCAGTACGCGCAGCGCTTCGAGCAGCAGGGCCATGCCGACCTCGCGGAAACCATCGGCGGCACCCTGGCGCAGGTCGCCGCCAATCGGGGCCGGCTCAACAGCCAGGCCATCACCGAACTCAGCCAGGCCATGCAAAGCCTGTCGCGCACCGGCCTGCGCCAGGGCGATCAGCTGGAGACCACCAGCCTGCCGCCGCTGCGCAAGCCGATCTACATCGCCCTGCTCGACACCGAGCGCGCCGAGCGCCTGGCCCAGCAGATGGAGTACTTCGGCGTCACCATCCAGATCAGCCGCGATGCCGACGACTTCCGCCGGATGCTGGACAGTCGCCATCCCGCGGTCATCGTCATGGACGTGGACTTCGGCGGCGCAGGCGCCGGCATCCAGCTGGCGCTGGACGCCCAGCACGGCCTCGAGCGCAAGCTGCCGGTACTCTTCTACAGCCACCAGGAAGCCGACACGCCCTTTCGCTTGGCCGCGGTGCGCGCCGGCGGCCAGGAGTTCTACACCGGCACCCTGGACTCGGCGCGCCTGCTGGAAAAGATCGAGACGCTCACCCGTACCGTCTACTACGATCCGATCCGCGCCCTGGTGGTGGACGACTCGCGGGCTCAGGCCATGGCCACGGAATTGGCGCTCAACAGCGCGGGCATCGTCACCCGCACCCTGATGCAACCCGGCGCGGTCATGGCGCACCTGGCCGAGTTCGCGCCCGACCTGATCATCCTCGACATGTACATGCCCGAGTGCACCGGCACCGAGCTGGCCAAGGTCATCCGCCAGCACGAGCGCTATGTCAGCGTGCCCATCATCTACCTGTCGGCCGAGGACGATCTCGACAAGCAGCTGGACGCCATGAGCGAGGGCGGTGACGACTTCCTCACCAAGCCGATCAAGCCGCGCCACCTGATCGCCACCGTGCGTACCCGCGCCGCGCGGGCGCGCAGCCTGCAGGCACGCATCGTCCAGGACAGCCTCACCGGCCTGTACAACCACACCCACACCCTGCAACTGCTGGAAGACGCCTGCTTCCGCGCCCGGCGCAGCCAACGGCCGATCACCTTCGCCATGCTCGACATCGACCACTTCAAGCAGGTCAACGACCACTACGGCCATCCCATGGGCGACCGGGTGATCAAGAGTCTGGCGCTGTTCCTCAAGCAGCGGCTGCGCAAGTCCGACCATATCGGCCGCTACGGCGGCGAGGAATTCGCCATCGTGCTGCCCGATACCGATCTGGCCACCGCGACCCGCCTGATCGACGAGATCCGCCAGCGCTTCGCCGAGATCTGCTATCCCGCGCCGCCCAAGGAGCTCAGCTGCACCTTCAGCGCCGGCCTGGCACAACTGCAACCCGATCAGGAAATGACCCTGCTGGCCAAGCAGGCGGACGAGGCGCTCTACAGCGCCAAGCGCGCCGGGCGCAACTGCGTGCACCAGTACGGCCAGGACTAGCGGGACGGCCCTGGCGCCTCTGCTATGATCGGCCGCTGCCGATCGTCGAGAAGCCCATGCGTCTCCTGCTGTTCCTGCTCACCCTGCTGCTGACCCTGCCCGCCACGGCCGGCC
>CAUQPA010000157.1:0-7915 GCA_963519325.1 uncultured Pseudomonas sp.
AAGCTGCTCTGGACCAAGGAGCAGCACCCCGAGGTATTCGCCCGCATCGCCCACGTCCTGCTGCCCCATGACTATCTCAACTTCTGGCTGACCGGGCGCGCCGTGGCCGAGTATGGCGATGCCTCGGGCACCGGCTACTTCAATGTGCGTACGCGCCAGTATGACCTGGAGCTGCTGCGCCACATCGATCCCAGTGGTCGCCTGGAACGGGCCCTGCCAGCGCTGATCGAAGCCGACCAGCCGGTCGGTCGCCTGCGCCCAGAGGTCGCCAGCCAGCTAGGCATCAATCCCCAGGCGCTGGTCTCCAGTGGCGGCGGCGACAACATGATGGGCGCCCTGGGCACCGGCAACAGCCGCGCCGGCCAGATCACCCTGAGTCTGGGCACCTCGGGCACCCTCTATGGCTACTCCGACGAACCCCGCATCAGCGACCATCCCGCCGTCGCGGGCTTCTGCTCGTCCAACAGCGGCTGGCTGCCGCTGATCTGCACCATGAACCTGACCAATGCCAGTGGCCAGATCCGCGAGTTGCTCGGCCTGGATCTGGCCGAATTCACCCGCCTGGTGGCGGAGTCGCCCATCGGCGCGGAAGGGGTACTGATGCTGCCCTTCCTCAATGGCGAACGGGTGCCGGCGCTGCCGACCGCCACCGCCAGCCTGCACGGCCTGACCGCGACCAACCTGACCCGCGCCAACCTGTGCCGGGCGGTGGTCGAGGGGGTGAGCTTCGCCCTGAGATACGGCTTCGACCTGCTGCGCGACCTGGGCATGCCCGGCGACACCCTGAGGCTGATCGGCGGTGGCGCCAAGAGCCCGGTGTGGCGCCAGCTGATCGCCGACCTGATGAACACCCCGGTGGTCTGCCCAGTACACGGCGAGGCCGCGGCCTTGGGCGGCGCCCTGCAGGCCGCCTGGTGCTGGAGTCGCGCAGAGGGCCGCCCGGAGTCCCTGGACAGCCTTACCGAACGCTGCGTGCACCTGGACCCGGCCAGCCGCGCCGAACCCGATCCGGCCCGGGTCGCCGAGTACGAGGCGGCCTACCAGCGCTATCGGCAGCAGCTGCGCGAGAGCTACGGGATCGCCTAGCGGATGGGCAGTCGCTCCTACCGCGAGCCCCTACGTAGGTTGGGCTGAGCGTAGCGAAGCCCAACATCTTCAGGCATGGCCTGCTCATTGGGCTCAGTCGTAGGGTGGACAACGGCGCAGCCTTGTCCACCACCAGCCTGATCGCGCGGGGAAGACGCTATGCGGTTTTCCACCCTACCCGATAGACAGGCGCTCAGGCCTTGCCGATCGGTACGAAGGGCGCGTCCAGCAAGCGGGCGAGGTCCGCCGGTGCCAGGGCGACTTCCAGCCCCCGGCGTCCGGCACTGACATGGATGCTCGGCAACGCCGCCGCGGAGTCATCGATGAAGGTACGCAGCCGCTTCTTCTGCCCCAGCGGGCTGATGCCACCCACCAGGTAGCCAGTGCTGCGCTGGGCCTGCTCGGGCTTGGCCATTTCCAACTTCTTGACCCCGGCGGCCTGGGCCAGGGCCTTGAGATCCAGGGTACCGGCGACCGGCACGATGGCCACCAGCAATTCCTGCTTCTCGCTCGCCGCCAGCAGGGTCTTGAACACCTTTGCCGGCGCCAGGCCGAGCTTTTCGGCGGCTTCCAGGCCATAGGACGCGGCCTTGGGATCATGGTGGTAGCTCAGCACCTCGTGGGGCACCTGGCTCTTTTTGAGCAACTCTATCGCCGGGGTCATGCCAGCACTCCTTGGGGATCGGCCACCTCCGCCCGACCGCGTCCCTGGGCCTTGGCCCGGTACAGAGCGAAGTCGGCTGCCTGCAGCCAGTGGGCGACGTCGTCGTAGGCCCGGTTGAAGCCGGCGATGCCGCAACTCATGCCGACGCGGACGTTCTGGCGCTCACCAGGGCTACCCGACTGCATCCCGTGCAGGCGCTCCTGCAGGCGACGAATCAGCTCGATGGCCTGGTCGGGCGAGGTATCGGGCAAGAGGATACCGAATTCGTCACCGCCGAAACGACCGGCAAGATCACTGCTGCGGATGGTCCGTGCCAGCAAGGCGGAAAACTGGCGGAGCATCTCGTCGCCAGCCTGATGACCGAAGCGGTCGTTGATCAGCTTGAAGTTGTCCAGGTCGATCATCACCAGGGTGGCGGCGGCGCCACTGCGCTTGCAGCGGGCGAATTCACGCTGCAGCAGCTGATCCCAGTGGGTGCGGTTGTGCAGGCCGGTCATGCCATCCTGCTTGCTGATCAGCTCCAGCTCCTGCTTGCGGCGCGACAGTTGCTGCGCCAGGCGGAAGCTCACCAGGCCCAGGGCCCAGGGATAGCCGACGATCATCGGCAGGCAGGCATAGATCTGCGCGGTGGAGGTCTCCAGGGCGACCGGGTGGCGCAGCAGCACCAGTCCGACGAGCATACCGACCAGCTGTGCCAAGAGCCCGCGCCGCCAGAAGGGCAGACCGCCCGCGCCCAGCATGTTCAGGCTAGTCATGGCCAGCAGGGTCGCGCTGGGCAGCAGATTGAAGCCCATGCTCGCCGTCCAGAAGCCCGCCGAAGCGCAGTCCAGCAGCAGGTTGCCCAACTCGGTCCGATAGGGATTCTGGGCGCGGACCGCCCGGAAATAGGCCAGCGGCGACCAGAGCAGCGCATTGGCCAGCAGCAGGATCCAGAGGCCGATGGACACCGGCTGGGTGATCTGGACCGAGACGATGCAGCTCAGGCTGAGCAACAGACCGACCGCCCGAGGCAGCCAGAGGCGCCGGGCGAAGCTGCGACCACGCGTGAGCACATCTGGCATTGACGATCCCCACTGCGACGGACGATGGAAGGTCGCGCATTATCAGTGGATAAGGGCAAAACGCCAGCGACCCGCGACCTGAGCGTCGTTTTCCCGATCGATACGACGTGCCTAGACACTGCCAGATCGAAACATCGGGTGACACGCCTGGCAGACGAACAGCCTTGAACCTCGGTGTGACCGGCCTCATCCAATGGACAGGCCCGTCAAAAAGAGGAAGCCGCATGCAAGTCCAAGTCAACAGTGATCACAACATCGAAGGCAGTGCCGGTCTGCAGAATTGGGTGACATCGGTGGTCGAAGACCGCCTGGAGCGCTTCGACGAACTCCTGACCCGGGTCGAGGTACACCTGAACGACGAAAACGCCGGCAAGTCGGGCGCGCAAGACAAGCGCTGCCAGATGGAGGCACGCATCAAGGGCCACCAACCGCTTTCGGTGACGCACAAGGCCGACTCCCTCGACCTGGCGGTGGACGGTGCCGCCGACAAGCTGGCGCGGGCCATCGGCAACCTTTCCGGCAAGCTGGAGAAAAAGCGCCTGTCCGGTGGCGAACTTAACGACCCCATCGCCCTGGAGGATTCGGAAGAATTCAAGGATTCCCTGCGCCAGGACGAATTCCTCGAGCGCGAGCAACTGGCCCATGAGCATCAGTTGAAGTAAGGCTGCGCTAAGCTTGGCTTTTGCACCGGGGCCGCTCAAGGAGCGGCCCCGGTGTTTTCAGTGCTGGCAAAAGGATGACTCCATGCCCTCCCCTGTACGTGTCGCTCTGGTCGGCTATGGCTTCGTCGGCCAGACCTTCCATGCTCCCCTGCTGCGCTCGATTCCCGGCCTGTCCCTGGAGCTGGTCGCCTCGCGGGACGCCGCCCGCGTCCATGCCGAGCTGCCCGAGGCAAGGGTCACCGCGGACTATTCGGCCGCCGTTTGCGATCCGGTCATCGACCTGGTGGTCATCGCCTCGCCCAACCAGACCCATGCCCCGCTCGCCAGCGCCGCCCTGGCCGCCGGCAAGCACGTGGTGGTCGACAAGCCCTTCACTGTGACCCTCGCCGAAGCCCGGCGACTGGCCCAGGACGCCGAGCAGGCCGGTCGCCTGCTGTCGGTGTTCCAGAACCGGCGCTGGGACAGCGACTTCCTCGGGTTGCAGGACGTCCTCGCCAGTGGCGCCCTCGGTGAACTCACCAGCCTGGAATCGCGTATCGAACGCTTCCGGCCGCAGGTGCGGGAGCGCTGGCGCGAGGCGGACCTGCCCGGCAGTGGCCTCTGGTTCGACCTCGGCCCTCACCTGCTGGACCAGGCCCTGTGCCTGTTCGGGCTACCGCGGCGCCTGCAGGCGAGCCTGGTGCGGCAACGACCCGGCGCCCTTACCGACGACTGGTTCCAGGTGCAGCTGGACTACGGCGCGCGCCAGGTGACTTTGAAAGCCGGCATGCTGGCGGCGGGTGGGGTACCGCGCTTCCTGGCCCAGGGTACCGCCGGCAGCTGGTTGAAGCTGGGCGCCGACCGCCAGGAAGACGCGCTCAAGGCTGGTATCCAGCCGGGCGGTCCCGCGTGGGGCGAAGACCCTGACCCGGGCTGGCTGATCGGCGGCGACGGCGAGCGCCAGGCCCTGCCGACCCCGGCTGGCGATCAGCGCCGCTACTACCTCGCACTGGTCGAAGCCCTCGCCGGCCGTGCCGCCAATCCAGTCCCGCCGGCCCAGGCCTGCGCGCTCATGGCGTTGCTGGAAACGGCGCAGCGCTCGGCCGCGGAGGGCCGCGCCCTGGTGCCTGAACTCACCGCCGCCGAGCGCGATGCCTACTGACCGGCCGCCCAGGACGCACGCCGGCGCAGCAGGCGTTCGCCGAACTGGCGCAGGGTGCGCGACAGGCGCCGTTCGATCCATTCGTAGCTGGCCCAGGCCACCAGCAGGATGACCGGCAGGCAGATCGCCAGGGTCTGGTAGGGCGTGAGGCCCCATTGCTGGTGTAGCCAGTAGTCGCCCAGCCAGAGCACGATGACGTGCACCAGATAGACCGAATAGGACCAGTCGCCCAGCGCCTGGCACAGCCGCGAGCCGGCGAACCAGGGTTCGAGGATGACGCAGGCCCCGACCAGTACCGCACTGGGCACGCCCCAGGTGAGCAGGCGATAGGGATGATCCGCCGGGAAGGCCACCAGGCAGGCCAAGGCCGCCACGGCGACTGCCAGGGCCAGCGGCTGGGGGGCGCGCAGGGCACCGCGCCGATGCAGCGCCGCCAGGGTCACGCCGAGCAGGAACTCGAAGATGATCGGATTGCGATAGAAGTTGCTGACGAAGGCCTCGCGCGTCAGCACCAGGCTGACCAGCATCACCAGCAGGCTGACCACCCCGATGCGCCAGCGCTCGGCCACGCCGAAGGACAGGGCGAAGAGCAGGTAGAACAGCATCTCGAAGTTGAGGGTCCAGCCCACCGGCAGGATCGGATAGTGGCCGAAGCCGGCCGGATTCTCGCTGGGGATGAAGAACAGCGAGAGCAGCAGTTCGCGCGCCGCCACGCCATAGATGGGCATCACGTCGCTGGCCAGATAGAGGATCAGCGCCGTCACCGCCGTGTACAGCCAGTAGGCCGGGACGATGCGGGCGATGCGCTGCCAGAGGAAGGTGCTGCGCCTGAGTGGCCGGCCCGCGGTGGACAGGTAGATCACGAAGCCGCTGAGCACGAAGAAGATGTCGACCCCGACCTGCCCGCGCGTGGAGAGCAGATGGCCGCCGAGGCTATCGGCGTGGAAATCGAAGAACACCTGCATGAAGTGATGGAAGACCACCAGCCAGGCGGCCAGGGCCCTGAGTGCCTGCAATGAAACCAGCATGGTGAAACGCGTCCCTCCTCGCTCCGCTGAGTACGGCCAAGCGCCGCGCCGGCATTGTGGACGGCGTGGGCAGGCCAGGTGTCAGCGGATCGAGTCCGGGTTGCAGCGGGTCACACCCTGAAGATCCCGAGGGCGGACCCGTTCAGCGGCAGTTCAGCCGCCCGGTATCAGTTCAGGCTGAAGCGCCAGGCGCGGTGGATCTTCGGATTTCGGGCGAAATCCGGGTCCAGGGTGCTGGCGGTGATCTCCTCGACGCGGTAGCGCTCGCTGAGGCCCTCGTCGAGCTCAAACTTGCGGAAGTTGTTGGAGAAATACAGCACGCCGGTGCGACTCAGGTGCGCCATGGCCGAATCGATGAGCCCGACATGGTCGCGCTGGACGTCGAAGACCCCTTCCAGGCGCTTGGAATTGGAGAAGGTCGGCGGATCGACGAAGATCAGATCGTATTCGCCACGATCGTTTTCCAGCCAGTGCAGCACGTCACCCTGTTCCAGGCGATGCCGCTCGGAGAAGCCGTTGAGGGCGAGGTTGCGCCGCGCCCAGTCCAGATAGGTCCGCGAGAGATCGACGCTGGTGGTGCTGCGTGCCCCACCCACGGCGGCCTGCACCGTGGCGGCGCCAGTGTAGCAGAACAGGTTGAGGAATCTCTTGCCCTGGGCTTCCTGGCGCAATCTCAGGCGCAGCGGCCGGTGATCCAGGAACAGGCCGGTGTCCAGGTAGTCGGTCAGGTTGACCAGCAGCTTGGCGCCCGCCTCGTCCACCTGGAGGAATTCACCCTGGGCCGCCTGGCGTTCGTATTGCTTGGTGCCGCTCTGCCGCTCGCGGCGCTTGACCACCACCAGCGACGGATCGACGCCGAGTGCCTGGGGGATGGCCGCCAGGGCGTCGAGCAGTCGGGCCTGGGCCTTTTCCGGATCGATGGAACGCGGCGGGGCGTATTCCTGCACATGGACGCGATCGCCGTAGAGGTCCACGGCCACCGCGTATTCCGGCATATCGGCGTCATAGAGGCGATAGCACTGCACGCCCTGGCTGCGGGCCCACTTGCCGAGCTGCTTGAGGTTCTTCTGCAGGCGATTGGCGAACATCTGCCCGCCTTCGCTGAGCTTGGCCGGTTCCGCTGCCTGGGCCGTGGCCGGACGCTCGCCGCTGCGGCTGCCGGTGACGAATTGCCGCGGCTCCACCTCGAACATCAGCAGCTTGCAGGGCAAGGCGCCGTTCCAGAAGGCGTATTGCTTGTGGCTACGGATGCCCATGCGCTTGCCCAACTCAGGGGCGCCGGTGAACACCCCCGCGCGCCAGCCGAGGCAGGCCTGGCGCAGGCGCTCGCCGAGATTCTGGTAGAGGTACAGCAGGCTGGCTTCGTCGCCCAGGCGCTCGCCATAGGGCGGATTGCAGATCACCAGGCCGGTCTGGCCCTTGTCCGGGCGCGGCTCGAAGCTGGCCACCTCGCCCTGGTAGACCTTGATCCACTCGGACAGCCCGGCCCGCTCGATATTGTTGCGCGCCGGCTGGATCAGCCGCGGATCGGCTTCGTAGCCGCGGATCCAGGCCGGCGACCTGGCCAGGCCGGCTGCGGCACGGGCTTCGGCTTCCTGGTGCAGCTGCTGCCAGAGCGCGGGCACATGGCCCAGCCAGCCCGAGAAGCCCCAGCGCTCGCGGCGCAGGTTGGGGGCGATGTCCGCCGCCATCAGGCCGGCCTCGACCAGGAAGGTCCCCACCCCGCACATGGGGTCGGCGAGGGCCCCACCGGCGGCGGCCAGGGCTGGCCAGCCGGCGCGGATCAGCACCGCGGCCGCCAGGTTTTCCTTCAGCGGCGCCGCCCCCTGCTGCAGGCGATAGCCACGCTGGTGCAGGCTCTGCCCGGAGAGGTCCAGCGACAGGATGGCCTGGCCGCGCTCCAGGTGCAGATGCACCCGCAGGTCAGGGGCGATCTTGTCCACGGTCGGCCGCTGGCCGGTCCGTTCGCGCAGGCGATCGACGATGGCGTCCTTGACCTTGAGCGCGCCGAAATGGGTGTTGTCGATGCCGGCGCCCTGGCCGCTGAAGCCCACGGCGAGGGTGCCGGTGGGTGCCAGGTGCTCTTCCCATTCCACGCCATGTACCCCCAGGTACAGCGCCTGGGGATCTTCCACGGGGAAGCGGGCCAGTACCAGCAGGACCCGGTTGGCCAGGCGCGACCAGAGGCACAGGCGGTAGGCATCCGCGAGACTCGCCTCGCCGCGCACCGCCGCGGTCTGGCTGCGGGCCTCCTGCAGGCCGAGGCCCTGGGC
>CAUQPA010000158.1:0-7905 GCA_963519325.1 uncultured Pseudomonas sp.
TCCCGAAGCCGCAGCCAATGCCCAGGCCACGCGGGTGCTGGCACGCATCGCCGCCGGTATCGATCTGGCCCTGCAGCAGGGCGCAGGGCACATCGTGCTGGTGGGTCACGGCACCGGTGCCTACTGGGCGGCGCGTTACTTGGCGGAAAAGGAGCCGGCCGAGGTCAAGCAACTGGCGCTCATCGACGGTCGTGAGCCCCAGGGCCTGCCGCCGCGGCTGGAGGCCACCATGGGCAAGACCGACCTGCAGATCGCCGACCTGGTGCATGCACCCGGCGCGGCCGCCCAGCGGCGCAAGGAACGCGCGGCGCAAAAGGCCAACCAGGGCTATCGGCAGATCGACCTGCCGGTCATCTCCGGCGACCGGGCCGCGGAGCAGGAGCAGACCCTCCGTCGCCTGCGTGCCTGGCTGGAGCGCCTGCCCCCGGCCGCTAGCGGAAGCCCCGCCGCGTCTTGATCAGCTGGTAGGCCGCGTGCAGCTCGGCGGTGCGCTGGGCGGCGGCATAGACCGCCGACTGGCCCGCCCCGGCGCCGGCTTTCTTGTCGGGGTGATGGCGCGAGAGCAGCCGGCGATAGGCCTGCTTCACGGTAGCGGCGTCGGCATCGTCGGTGACGCCGAGCAGTTGCAGGGCCTTGCGATAGGTTTCCTCGTTGCTCGGCTGCCGCGGCGGCGTCTGCACCGGCGGTTGCAGCGCCAGGACCTGGGCTTCGCCCAGTCCCATCGCCTGGCCCCAGCCGATTATCTCGTCGCGATCGCCCGGGCGGACGCTGCCGCTGATCCAGACCATCCGCCAACAGGCGCGCAGGATGGTGTCACTGCGCTCGCTGAGCCGCTGCAGCTCGGCCGTCGACGGCAGCGTGCCGCCCTTGCCCTCTTCGAAGGCGGCGATGGCACGCTTGCGCTCACCGCCATCCAGCCCCAGGCGCTCGATTTCGCCCTCCGCCTGGCGGATGTGGGCGGTCAGCACCCGGCCGCCGCGCTTGGCCAGCCGGCCGAGCATCTGAAATTGCGCCTGGTGCTCGAAGCGACCAGGGCGCCCCTGCCAGCGCGCCTTCCAACCGGCCAGGGAGGTCAGCCCCAGCTGGCGCTCCGCGGCGTGGGCGAGCAGCGCCACCAGCAGCGCACCGGGAATGCTGGCCACCGCCCAGCCGGCCAGGAAGCCCAGCAGCGTCAACGGCCAGAACCAGAGTCTCACGGGGCGAACCCGAACAGCAGCTCCGCCTCGGCCAGACGTTCCACGGTGCCCACGTCCACCCAGCGATCATAGAGGCGCTCGCCGGATACCTTCCCGGCGACGATGGCGGGGCGCAGCACATCGACCAGCTTGAAAGCGCCGGCGGTGCGGCCTTCGAACAACCGGGGATGCAAGACGGCGATCCCGCTGTAGGTGCGCTTGCCCACGCCCTCCAGGGTGACCCGCCCCTCCACCAGCCCGAAGTCGCCGAGCGGGTGATGCAGGGGGTTATCGGCCAGCACCAGATGCGCCAGGCAGCCGGCTGGCAGCGCCAGGGTGGAAAAGTCGAAGTCGGTACGGATGTCGCCATTGACCAGCACGAAGGGCTCGCTGCCGAGCAACGGCAGCGCCTGGAAGATGCCCCCGCCGGTTTCCAGCGGCTTCCGCTCGGCGGAGAAGCGGATGGCGGCACCGAAGCGGCTGCCATCGCCCAGGGCAGCTTCCAGCTGCTCCCCCAGCCAGGCGTGGTTGATCACCAGCTCGGTGATGCCGGCGGCGACCAGCGCCCGGATGTGATGCTCGATGAGCGGCAGATCGTTCACCACGATCAGCGGCTTGGGCAGAGTCAGGGTCAGCGGGCGCATCCGCTCGCCCTTGCCCGCCGCCAGGATCATGGCCTTCATGGGTCGACTCGCTCGGCGTGCAACTCGTCCAGCAGCGCCCCCAGGTCGGCCAGCTCCGGTCGTCGCGCCACCACGGTGCGGATATAGGCGAGAAAGCGCGGGGTGTCGGCGACGTAGCGCGGCTTGCCGTCGCGATGCCAGATGCGGGCGAAGATGCCCAGCACCTTGAGATGCCGCTGCACACCCATCAGGTCCGAGGCGCGCTGGAAGTCGGCGAAGTCTTCCTGCACCGGCACCCCGGCAGCGCGCGCCTGCTCCCAGTAGCCCAGCAGCCAGCGCTGTACCAACGGCTCCGGCCAGCTGAGGAAGGCATCCTTGAATAGGCTGGTGATGTCGTAGGTCACCGGGCCGATGACCGCATCCTGGAAGTCCAGCACGCCCGGGTTGGGCGTGCTGAGCATCAGGTTGCGCGGCATGAAGTCCCGGTGCACCAGTACCTGCGGCTGCGCCAGGGCACTGTCGATCAGCAGGCGGCAGATGGCCTGCCAGCGTTCGCGTTGCGTGGCGCTGAAGGCCGTGTCCAGTTCCCGGCCGACGTACCATTCCGGGAACAGGCTCAGCTCGCGGGCGAGCAGAGCCTCATCGTAGAGCGGCAGACTGCCGTTCGTCGGTTGCTTGACCTGGAAGGCCAGCAGCGCCTCGATGGCGGCCTGGAAATAATTGTCGGCATTGGCCGTATTGATTACCTCCAGGTAGGTCAGGGTGCCGAGGTCGCTCAGCAGCAGGAAGCCACGCTCCAGATCCTGGGCCAGGATGCGTGGCACATGCACCCCGGCCTCGGCCAGCAGCGCCGCCACGTGAACGAACGGACGACAGTCCTCCTGCGGCGGCGGTGCATCCATCACGATCAGGCTGCGGCCCTCGCCGGCCCAGCGGAAATAGCGGCGGAAGCTGGCATCGCTGCTGGCCGCGGTCAGGCTGCCGACTGGCACCTCGCCCCAGGCCTGCTCCCGGAAAATTTCCGGTAGAACGGTGGTCAGCCAGTCTTCTATCTGGTTTAAGCGAACATCTTCAGTCATTTACAGCGGATCCCCCGGCCCTAGCCGATGCGCAGGTCATGTTTTATTATCCGCTATCTTTTTGAGCCCATCGAGAGGCCGCGGCCCCTTAATGGCCGGCGTGCAGGACGACTTTAAGGATGGCCGTGAAAACCCCCGCGTTTCGCAGAAAATTCCCCCTCTTGGTAACCGGCAGCCTGCTCGCCATGCAGCCCGTCACCGCCCTCATCGCCGCGCCTGCCGAGCAGTTCAGCTGCAGCGCCGGGGCCGGCGGTGGCTGGTCGTGCAACACCCAGGCACCGACCACGGCCATTCCACCCCGCCCCAGCAAGGGTGAGACCCAGGGCGTCGCGGCGGAGCCCGCCGCGCGCAAGGGCGACGATGCCGTGCTGGTGACGGAGAGCAAGGGCCGCGCCCTGAAGTCCCGCAGCGCCGACTACAGCCACCTGGACTGGGTCCCGCGCGACCAGCTGACCCCGGCCCAGTTGGCCGAGACCGGTCCCTACTGCAGCGGCGCCTATGTCGAGCCGCAGCGTCCGGGCATGAACGACGACACCCCGACGTCCAAGGCGCCGACCTACGTCTCCGCCAAGGCCTCGCGCTACGAGCAGGAGCAGCAGGTGGCCACCCTCGCCGGCGACGTGGTGCTGCGCCAGGGCGGCATGCAGGTGGAGTCCCAGGAAGCCAACCTGCACCAGCTGGAGAACCGCGGCGAGCTCAAGGGCAATGTCAGATTCCGCGACAACGGCCTGCTGATGGTCGGCGACAAGGCCGACCTGCAGCTGGACAACGGGCAGGTCCAGGTCGACAACGCCGAATTCGTCATGCACCAGAGCCATGCCCGCGGCAGTGCGCTTTATGCCAAGCGCGGCGACGACGCCATCATCCGCCTCAAGGATGGCACCTATACCACCTGCGAACCGGGCAGCAACGCCTGGCAGGTCAAGGGCAATACCGTCACCCTGAACCCGGCCACCGGCCTGGGCTACGCGACCAACGCCACCCTGAGAGTCAAGGACATCCCGGTCCTCTACACGCCGTTCATCTATTTCCCGATCGATGACCGCCGGCAGTCCGGCTTCCTGGCGCCCTCGATCAGCACCTCCAGCGATACCGGCTTCGCGATCACCACGCCCTACTACTTCAACCTGGCGCCCAACTACGACGCCACCCTCTATCCGCGCTACATGGCCAAGCACGGCCTGCAGACCGAGGGCGAGTTCCGCTACCTGACCCGCAGCAGCGAAGGCCAGGTCTATGGTTCCTACCTCAAGGACACCGATCCGGAGCACGAGGGCGAACCGGAGGCCACCGACAACCGCTGGCTGTACGGCTGGAAGAACCGCAGCGGCCTGGATTCGCGCCTGATGGCCGAGGTGGACTACACCCGCATCAGCGACCCCTACTACTTCCAGGACCTGGACACCGACCTCGGCATCAACAAGCCGACCTACGTGAACCAGCAGGGCCGCCTGACCTACCGTGGCGATGACTTCACCGCGGCGCTGAACATGCAGGCCTATCAGCTGGCGACCGTCTCCGACGTGACGCCCTACAACCGCCTGCCGCAGCTGACCGTCAATGGCGCCCTGCCCTACCACCCGGGCGGCCTGGACTTCACCTACGACACCGAAGCGGTGCGCTTCGAACGCAGCTTCGACGACAACACCTATTTCGACATCGACGATAACGGCAACCAGACCAATTTCCGTACCCGTCCCGACGTCAACATCTTCGGCCTGGCCCGCGCCAACGGCAATCGCTACAACCTGGCGCCGGGTATCGCGTTGCCCATGACCCAGAGCTGGGGCTTCCTGACGCCAGCGGTGCGTTACTACTACACCCAGTACGACCTGGACCTGGATACCCAGGGCGAGAACCAGATCGCGCAGTCGGGTGGCAATTACGACAGCAGCCCCAGTCGTAGTGTCCCGCTGTTCAGCCTGGACAGCGGCCTCTACTTCGACCGTACGTCCAATCTGTTCGGCGAGGGTGGCAAACAGACTTTGGAACCTCGCGCCAAGTATCTGTACGTACCCTACCGCGACCAGAGCGATATCCCGGTTTTCGATACCGGCGAATACACCTTCAGCTACAGCTCGCTGTGGCGCGACAACCGCTTCACCGGTGCCGACCGCATCGGCGACGCCAACCAGGTTGCACTGGGCGTCACCAGTCGCTTCATCGAGCCCAACGGTTTCGAACGCGCCAACGTCAGTCTCGGCGAGCTGTTCTACTTCCGCGACCGCGAGGTCCAGCTGCCAGGTCTGGAAGACGACCTGCCCGACGATGCCACCACCTCGCGTTCGCCCTATGCTCTGGCCGGCATGTATCGCTTCAACCGCGACTGGCGGGTGAATGGCGAGTACAACTGGGATCCGGTGCTGCACCGCACCGATTCCGGCAGCGTCATGTTCCACTACCAGCCGGAAGCCGAGCCGGGCAAGATCGTGAACCTCGGCTATCGCTATCGTGACAACGTGCGGGTCTACGATCCGAACCTCGGTCGTTTCACCTACAACAGCGACGACTACAAGATCGACCAGCACGACATCTCCTTCATCTGGCCCATCGTGCCGCAGTGGTCCGCCATCGCCCGCTGGCAGTTCGACTACAACAAGAGCCGCACCCTGGAAGCCTTCGGTGGCTTCGAGTACGACAACTGCTGCTGGAAACTGCGTCTGATCAGCCGCTACTGGCTCAAGAGCGAAGACGACGTCTATTACACATCGCAGAGCTCCGAAGCCGACCGCGGGATCTTCCTGCAGATCGTGCTCAAGGGACTCGGCAACGTCTTCGGCGGCAAGACCGAAGGCTTCCTGGACAGAGGCATTCAAGGCTATCGTGAACGTGAAGACCAAGCTATGTAACGCCCTGCGCCCGCTCGCCCTGGGCGCGGCGCTCGCCCTCACCCCTTTGGCTCAGGCCGCCGTGGTACCGCTGGACAAGGTCGTGGCCATCGTCGACAACGACGTGGTCATGCAGAGCCAGCTCGATCAGCGCCTCAACGAGGTCAAGCAGAACATCACCCGGCGAGGCGCTGCCGCGCCGCCGGAAGGCGAGCTGCGTCAGCAGGTGCTCGAACGCCTGATCCTGGAAGACATCCAGCTGCAGCTGGCCGGGCGCATGGGCGTGAAGATCTCCGACGATGAACTCAACCAGGCCGTGGCCACCATCGCCCAGCGCAATGGCCTGAGCGTCGCCGAATTCCGCCAGGCCCTGGCCCGCGACGGTCTCTCCTACGATGCCGCCCGCGAGCAGGTCCGCCGCGAGATGATGATCAGCCGGGTGCGTCAGCGCCAGGTCGGTCAGCGCGTGCAGGTGACCCAGCAGGAGGTGCAGAACTTCCTCGCCTCCGACCTGGGCAAGCTGCAGCTGTCCGAGGAGTATCGCCTGGCCAATATCCTGATCCCGGTGGCGGACAACGCCGGCACCGCCGGTCTGGACGCCGCCGCGCGCCAGGCCCAGGACACCTACCACCAGCTGCGCCAGGGCGCTGACTTCAACCAGTTGGCCATCGCCCGCTCGGCGGGTGACAACGCCCTGGACGGCGGCGAGATCGGCTGGCGCAAGGCGGCCCAGCTGCCGCCGCCCTTCGACCGCCTGATCGGCAGTGTCGGCGTGGGCGGCATCACCCAACCGGTGCGCGTACCGGGTGGCTTCGTCATCCTCAAGGTGGAAGAGAAGCGTGGCGGCGAGGCCAGCATCGTCGATGAGGTGCATGTGCGCCACATCCTGCTCAAGCCCAATGCCGTGCGTAGCGACGCCGAGACCCAGCGCCTGGCGGCGCGACTGCGCGAGCGCATCCTCAACGGTGAAGACTTCGCCACCCTGGCCAAGAGCTTCTCGGAAGATCCTGGCTCCGCACTCAATGGCGGCGACCTGGGTTGGATCAATCCGGAGTCCCTGGTCCCGGAATTCCGCGAAGTCATGAACAGTGCGCCGGTTAACCAGCTGTCGCAGCCGTTCCGCACCTCCTTCGGCTGGCACATCCTGGAAGTCCTGGGGCGTCGGGCCACCGACAACACCCAGCAAGCGCGCGAGCAGCAGGCGCTCAACCTCCTGCGCAACCGCAAGTACGACCAGGAACTGCAGACCTGGTTACGCCAGATCCGCGACGAAGCCTACGTCGAGATCAAGCCGTAATCTCCAGGCCGCAGGCAATCCCTGCGGCCTTTTCGTTTCAGGAGCTGTGCATGGTCCTGCGCTTCGCCCTCACCCCCGGTGAACCCGCCGGCATAGGTCCCGACCTCTGCCTGCTGCTGGCCCTCGAATCCCAGCCCCACGCCCTGATCGCCATCGCCAGCCAGGACCTGCTGGCGGCGCGCGCCGCCGAGCTGGGCCTCACCATCCGGCTGATCGAGGTGGCACCGAACGCCTGGCCGGACAGCCCAGCGCCAGCGGGCACCCTCTACGTCTGGGATACGCCATTGGGTGCCGCCGTCACCCCGGGCCAGCTCGACAAGGCTAATGCCGCCTATGTCCTGCAGACCCTGACCCGCGCCGGCCAGGGCTGCCTGGATGGCACCTTCGCCGGCATGATCACCGCCCCGGTGCACAAGGGCGTGATCAACGACGGCGGCGTGGCCTTCTCCGGCCATACCGAATTCCTCGCCGAGCTGACCAACACTCCCCAGGTGGTGATGCTGCTGGCCACTGCGGGCCTGAGGGTCGCCCTGGTCACCACCCACCTGCCGCTGCGCGACGTGGCCGATGCCATCGACCGCCAGACCCTGCTGGACGTGACCCGCATCCTCCATGGCGACCTGCAACGCTACTTCGGCGTCGAGCATCCGCGCATCCTGGTCTGCGGCCTCAACCCCCATGCCGGCGAAGGCGGTCACCTCGGACGCGAAGAGATCGACGTCATAGAACCTGCCCTGGACGCCCTGCGCGCCGAGGGGCTGGACCTCGTCGGGCCGCTGCCCGCCGACACCCTCTTCACCCCCAAGCACCTCGAGCACTGCGATGCCGTCCTGGCCATGTACCACGACCAGGGGCTGCCCGTGCTCAAGCACAAGGGTTTCGGCGCGGCGGTCAACGTAACCC
>CAUQPA010000159.1:0-7883 GCA_963519325.1 uncultured Pseudomonas sp.
GCGGGTGGCGGATGGGCAGATCTGCATCGATTCGCCTGGGTATCCCCGGGAGTGCGATGTGGTCAAGCAGGCAGCCGAGGGGCTGTGGTTCCTGGACGGCAAGACTGGAAAATTGCAGAACCACTACCAGGTGGTGCCCTGAGCTAGCCGACCACCCGATTGCGTCCGGCCGCCTTGGCCGCATAGAGCGCCCGGTCGGCCTCCTCGGTGAGGGTGTAGGCGTCCATGCCGGGCGCATGGGCGGCCAGGCCGACGCTGAGGGTGATGGGCCGGCGTGACCAGGCGTGGTGGGCCACCGCCGTGCGGCAGCGCTCGGCCACCAGATGGGCCGCGGCGAGATCGGCGCCGGACAGCAGGATGGCGAATTCCTCGCCGCCATAGCGGAAACAGGCGTCATTGTCGCGACAGCTCTGCAGCAGCAGCCGGCTCACGGCCTGCAGCGCGGTGTCGCCGGCCTGGTGGCCGAAGGCGTCGTTGTAGGCCTTGAAGTGATCCACGTCGATCAACAGCATGGACAGGGCGCTGTGCTGTTCCTCGGCGCGCAGCAGATGCTCCGCCAGGCGCAGGTCGAAGGCGCGACGATTGTAGAGGCCGGTCAGGGCGTCGGTAACGCTGCGCTGTTCGGCGGCCTGCATCATGTCCAGCAACTGCCGCTGCGAGGCCTCCAGCATGTGCTGCTGCTCGATGTGCTCGGTGACGTCCACCGAGAGACCGGCCAGGGCGATGCCCTGACGCGTGACCAGGGGAAACTTGTAGGACTGCCAGAAGATGCGTCGACCGTCGTGGGCGGCCATGTGCTCGACGAGTCGGCTCGGCTTGAGTTCGCCCATGACCTGCTCGTCGACCTGGCGAAAGCGCGGCGCCGATTCCGGCCAGATGGCGAAATCGTCCTTGCCGATGACCTCGTCGCGGGTCAGGCCGAGTTGCTGCAGGAAGGGTTCGTTGACGTACGAGAAGCGCCAGTCCTGATCCTTGATGTAGGCGACGAAGGGGCCGTTGTTCATGAAGGCGGAGAAGTTGATGTCCAGCTCTTCCAGCCGGTGCAGGGTCTCGCGCTGCTGCAGCAGGAGGGTGACCTGGCGGGCCAGCCGTTGCAGGTTGTCGATCTGGGCGGTCTCGAAGCGGCGGACGCGGTCGTCCATCACGCAGAGCGTGCCCAGGGCCACGCCATGCCGGTCGAGCAGCGGGATGCCCAGGTAGGCCCGCATCTTCTCCAGGCCCGGGGCCGCCCGCAGGTGCGCGACCCGCGGATCTTCCCGCAGGTCTTCCACCGCGAAGGGCTGCCGGGGGGTGAGGATCGCCAGGTGACAGAGCGAGGATTCGAGGGGGATCTCGTCCACCACCACACCCTGGCACGCCTTGAACCACAGGCGATGCCGGTCGGCCAGGGTGACGAAGGCCGCTGGCGCGCGGGTCAGCTGGCAGGCCAGGGCGACGATGTCCTCGTAGGCGGATTCGACACCGCTATCGAGAATCTGCAACTCACCTAGGGCGTGGAGACGGCGGGCGTCATCGGGGGGAGTCATGCGGGCTCGCGAAGGCGGGGTCTCAGGCTTGAGCATAGTATCCCGCGGGGCGGAGGAAAACCGTGCCTCTCGCACAATCGGCCGAGGGGTCGGCTGGCGGCCGGCCCCGCGGAATTACTGTCAGCGCCGGGGTTGCAGCAGCAGCGCCACCAGGGCGCTCCAGCCGGTCTGGTGGGAAGCGCCCAGGCCGCGGCCATTCTCGCCATGGAAGTACTCGTGGAACAGCACCAGGTCACGGCTGCGCGGATCGTCCTGCAACTGCGGATAGTCGACCATGCTCGGGCGGCGGCCGTCGGCGTCCTTGAGGAACAGCCGCGTCAGGCGCTGGCTGAGGCCGTCTGCCACTTCTTCCAGGTTGGCCAGGTAGCCGGAACCGCTGGGGTATTCCACCGAGAAGTTGTCGGCGTAGTAGCGGTGGAATTCGTGCAGCGACTCGATGAGCATGTAGTTGATCGGCATCCACAGCGGCCCGCGCCAGTTGGAATTGCCACCGTAGAGCCGGGAGTCCGATTCCGCGGGCTGGTAGCGGGCGCTGAGCAGGTTGCCGTCGGCCTGGCGCATCTCGAAGGGCTTGTCGGCATGGGCCTTGGACAGGGAACGGATGCCATAGGCGGAGAGGAATTCGCCGTCGTCGAGCATGCGCTTGAGCAGCAGCTTGGTGCGATGGCCGCGCAACAGCGAGAGCAGGAATCTATTGCCCTGGCCGGGCTCGGTCCAGCGCGAGACCAGCCGCGCGAGATCCGGGCGTTGCCGCAGGAAGCCGCGCAGGCGACCGCCGAGGCCGGGCAGCCCTTCGTGCTCGCGCTGTTCCAGCACCTGCACCGCGAACAGCGGGATGAGTCCGACGATGGATCTCAGCCGCAGCGGTTCGGCGCTGCCGTCCGGCTTGTGCAGCACGTCGTAGAAGAATTCGTCCTGGTCGTCCCAGAGGCCGTCTTCCCGCTCGTCGCTGTGGTTGATGGCCCCGGCGATGTGCAGGAAGTGCTCGAAGAACTTCACCCCCAGGTCGACGTACACCGGGTTTTCCTTGGCCAATTCCAGGGCGATGCGCATCAGGTCGAGGGCGTAGGCGGCCATCCAGGCGGTGCCGTCGGCCTGGTCCAGGTGGTAGCCCTCGGGCAGCGGCGCCGAGCGGTCGAAGAGGGCGATGTTGTCCAGCCCGAGGAAGCCGCCCTGGAAGATGTTGCGGCCTTCGGTGTCCTTGCGGTTGATCCACCAGGAGAAGTTGAGCAGCAGCTTGTGGAAGACGCGCTCGAGGAAGGCCCGGTCGCCGACGCCGGTCAGGGATTTTTCCTGCAGGTAGACGTGCCAGGTGGCCCAGGCATGTACCGGTGGGTTGGCGTCCTCGAAGTTCCACTCGTAGGCCGGCAGCTGCCCATTGGGGTGCATGAACCTGTCCTTCACCAGGAGCAGCAGCTGCTGCTTGGCGAAGCCGGGATCGATCAGCGCGTAGGCCACTGCCTGGAAGGCCAGGTCCCAGGAGGCGTACCAAGGATACTCCCACTTGTCCGGCATGGAGACGATGTCGAAGTTGAGCAGGTGCCGCCAGTGGCCGTTGCGGATGCGCTGGCGCTGGGCCGGCGGCGTGGGCTGGGCCGGATCGCCGTCGAGCCAGCGATTGACCTCGAAATAATAGAGCTGCTTGGACCAGAGCAGGCCGGCCAGGGCCTGGCGCTGCACCAGGCGGGCGTCGGGATCGCTGATCTTTTCCTGCAGGGCGGCGTAGAAGGCATCGGCTTCGGCGATGCGCTCGGCGAGGACTGCGTCGGCGTCCACCGCCGGGGCGTTGGTGGGTGCCAGGCGCAGGTAGACCACGGTGCTGGCGCCGCCTTCCAGCTCGACGGCGAAGTGGGCGGCCGCCTTGCTGCCGAAGTCGCGGCGGATCGCCTCCCGGGCGCCGCGCACCACGTAGTCGTTGATGCCGTCCTTGAAGGGGCCTTCGGCGCTCTCGCCGGTGAGACGGGGCAGGTTGGTTTCGTTGTTGCAGAATAGCCACTCCGCCTCGCGCGGGCCCCAGGCCGTGACGACCAGGTCGGGGCGGTCGAAGTAGCTGGCGCGCACCTGCTCGCCTTCGAGGCTGAGCATGGAACGCGGTGGCGTGCCGGTCCAGGCCCAGGTGTTGCGCGACCAGATCTGCGGCAGCACCCGCAGGCTGGCGCGCTCGGCGCCGCGGTTTTCCACGGTCACCCGCATGAGGATGTCGTCGGGGGTGTGCTTGGCGTATTCGACGGTGACGTCGAAGTAGCGGTTCTCGGCGAAGACGCCGGTATCGAGGATCTCGTATTCGCGATCCTCCAGGCCGCGCCGGGCGTTCTCCTCGGTGAGCTGGGCATAGGGGAAGGCAGCGTGGGGATACTTGTAGAGCATCTTCTGGTAGGCGTGGCTCGGCACGCCGTCCAGGTAGAAGTAGAGCTCCTTGACGTCCTCGCCGTGGTTACCTTCGGCATTGGTCAGGCCGAACAGGCGCTCCTTGAGGAAGGGGTCGCGCTCATTCCACAGGGCGATACCCAGGCACCAGTGCTGGGCCTGGTCGCAGAAGCCGGCGAGGCCATCCTCGCCCCAGCGGTAGGCACGGCTGCGCGCATGGTCGTGGGGGAAGTAGCGCCAGGCGTCGCCGTCGGCGCTGTAGTCTTCACGGACCGTGGCCCACTGGCGCTCGCTCAGGTAGGGCCCCCACTGCCGCCAGGCGGCGGCGTCGGTGTCAGCCAGGCGCTGGCCTTCTCGGGTATGCAGGATGCCCGGGGCGGGATGTGCCGTCATCGTGTCTCCAGATTCAGGTAACGGTTAAAGCTCGAGGATAGATCACCAGGGTGGCGCGCAGGGACCTTGCCTGGCGCATCCTTGCCATTTTAGTGCCTGCCCGCGACGAAAAAATTCACGCCGTTGCGTTTTCCATCACAGGACGGGTGCCCGTGGCAGGCCGGGGCAAGGGTCGAAAGCCAGGCGAAAAAAAGCCCCACGCCCTGGAGGGGGTGGGGCTTTGCGTGCCAGCATCGGCCCGCTGCACGACAGCGGGCCGGCGGGCGATCAGAGCGCCATGTCGTTGGCGGCCTTGTCGGCGCGCGGGGCGGCGACCGTCGGCTTGGCGTTCTGGGCACCGGTGGCGACCGGCGGGGTGGCCAGTTGCAGCACCTCGGCGGTGTAGTTCCACTCCTGCTGCACGCGCTCGGGGTCGCTGTTCAGCTTGGTGCCGTAGCTGGGCACGATCTGGTGCAGCTTGGCCTGCCACTCCGGGGTGGCGACCTTGTCCTTGAACACCTTCTCCAGCACGCTCAGCATGATCGGCGCGGCGGTGGAGGCACCCGGGGAAGCGCCCAGCAGGCCGGCGATGCTGCCGTCCTTGGCGGCGACGATCTCGGTGCCGAGCTTCAGCACGCCACCCTTGTCGGCGTCGCGCTTGATGATCTGCACGCGCTGACCGGCTTGCCACAGGCGCCAGTCTTCCTTCTTGGCGTTGGGGAAGTACTCGCGCAGGGCGGCCAGGCGATCATCGTCCGACAGCATCAGCTGACCGGCGAGGTATTCCACCAGCGGGTATTCGGCCACGCCCACGCGGACCATCGGCCAGGCATTGTGGGTGTTGGTGCTGGTCAGCAGGTCCAGGTAGGAACCCTGCTTGAGGAACTTGGTGGAGAAGGTGGCAAAGGGCCCGAACAGGATCACGCGCTTGCCATCGAGCATGCGGGTATCCAGGTGCGGAACCGACATCGGCGGCGCGCCGACCGAAGCCTTGCCATAGGCCTTGGCCAGGTGCTGCTGGGCGATCTCGGGGTTGTCGGTGACCAGGAAGGAACCGCCCACCGGGAAGCCGGCGTAGTCGTTCGCTTCGGGAATGCCCGACTTCTGTAGCAGGTGCAGGGCACCGCCGCCGGCACCGATGAAGACGAACTTGGCGTCGGTCTCGGTCTTCTTGCCGTCCTTGACGTTCTTGTACTCCACGCGCCAGCTGCCGTCGGCATTGCGGGTGATGTTCTCGACTTCGCTGGACAGGTTCAGCTTGAAGTTCGGCTTGGACTGCAGGTTGGCGGCGAACTGGCGGGTGATCTCGCCGAAGTTGACGTCGGTACCCAGCGGGCTCCAGGTGGCGGCGATCTTCTGCTGGGGATCGCGGCCTTCCATCATCAGCGGGACCCACTGCTTGATCTGCGCGGGATCCTCGGAATACTGCATGCCGGAGAATAGCGGGCTGGCCTTGAGGGCCTCGTAGCGCTTCTTCAGGAAGGCGATGTTCTCGTCACCCCAGACGAAGCTCATGTGCGGGGTGCTGTTGATGAAGCTCTTCGGGTCCTTGAGGACGCCGTTCTTGACCTGCCAGGACCAGAACTGACGGGAGATCTGGAAGGCCTCGTTGATTTCGATGGCCTTGGAGATGCTGACCTTGCCGTCCTTGTCTTCGGGGGTGTAGTTCAGCTCGGCCAGGGCGGAGTGGCCGGTACCGGCGTTGTTCCAGCCGTTGGAGCTTTCGTCGGCGACCTTGTCCAGGCGCTCGACCATTTCCATGGTCCAGGTCGGTTCCAGCTCGTTCAGCCAGATGCCCAGGGTAGAACTCATGATGCCACCGCCGATCAGCAGGACGTCGACCTTCTTGACGTCTTCGGCGTGTGCGGTGCCCAGGGCGGAGGCGATGGCCATGCCGAGCAGCGCGCCAGTCATTTTCTTCAACATGTGGTCTCTCAATCGATAGAAGCTGTGTCTGCTTATCGAGTTTCGGTGCGGTGCGGCACCATGGCACATGGGTGGATGTGCAGTGGGCAAGGCAGAATGCAGCCAGAAACACGCAAGGGCAGGTTCTTGTCCCTCCACCGCCCCTCTCTCGTGAACCACCGGAGGGGTCGGAGCAAAAACGCAATACGCGGCCTCGGCAACGGCTGACCGGAGACCAGGTGTCTCGGGCGCGGCTGCGTGCGCGTGGCGTTTTTGTTGCCGGTCATTTTAATGACAAGGGGTAGGAATGCCTGGCCCGGAATTCATTAGGTTTGGCTATTAGCCTTTAGTCTAATCCCCATCGAATCCGCGCCAGGTCTTCCCGCAGGCGCCCCCGGGCTGTGCGCGAGCCGCGGACGCAGGGGGGCAGCCCCGACGAAACCGGTCAGAAAGCCGCCGAAGGGTCGTGGCCCGTCGCACCCGACGGGCGCCGGGCCTGGCCGGCTAGGCGAAGCGCCAGGCGAGAAAGCGACTCTGCTTCTGGCCTTGCGCCATGGCCACCACCCGCGTTTCCCTGGCCTGTTCACGGCGCAGCGCGGCTTGCAGCATCGGCAGGTTGCTGGCCTTGGACACCAGGCAGGTGAACCAGCCGACCTGGGTGGCGAAGGTGCGGCTCTCGCGGATCATCCGCTCGATGAAGGCCGCCTCGCCGCCTGGACACCAGAGTTCGGCCGCCTGGCCACCGAAGTTGAGCAGGGGCACCTGCTTGCCGGTGGTCTTGCCCAGGTTCTTCCACTTGCGCTGGCTGCCACGCACGGCGTCGTTGGGGCTGGCATGGAAGGGCGGGTTGCACAGGGTGGCGGCGTACTGCTCACCGGGCTGCAGGATGCCGGCGAAGATCGCCTGGGGATCGGGCTGGCGGCGCAGTTCGATGGCCGCCGCGCAATCCGGATTGGCGGCCAGGGTGCGGCCGAAGGCGTCCAGCGCCGCCGGAGCGATGTCGCTGCCGACGAAGTGCCAGCCGTACTCCTTGAAACCGATCAGCGGATAGACGCCATTGGCGCCGGTCCCCACGTCCAGCAGGCGAACCCTTTCCCCGCGCGGCAGCTTGCCGCCATTGCCTTCGGCCAACAGATCGGCCAGGTGATGCAGATAGTCGGCCCGGCCAGGAATCGGCGGGCAGAGGAAGTCGGCGGGGATATCCCAGTCGCGTACGCCATGGTGCAAGGCCAGCAGGGCGCGGTTGAGCGCCCGGACCGCCTGGGGATCGGTGAAGTCGATGGACAGGTTGCCCCGCAGCGTCGGTGCCACGAAAGGTCTGAGCGCGGGACTCGCGCGGATCAGGGCCGGAAAGTCGTAGCTGCCCTGGTGGCGATTGCGCGGATGCAGGGGAGCGGGGCGGCCCGGCAGGGGCCGACGGGGCGAGGTCATGGCGGCGGACGAGGGTAAAAAGGGGCGGCGAGCCTAGCACAGCCGCCCGTAGGATTTACAAGGAGGACTCACGCCGGAGTCGGGGCATCTTCGGGCAGCACGCCGATCTCGCGCAGGTTGCGCCAGAAGGCGGCCGGGATGGATTCGCGCAATAGCTCGGCGTTCTGCCGGGCCCGTTCCGGTTTGCTGCTGCCAGGGATGGTGGCGGCGACGGTGGGGTGGGCGAGACAGAACTGCAGGGCCGCGGCGCGGATGTCCACCCCGTGATCCTGGCAGACGCCC
>CAUQPA010000160.1:0-7880 GCA_963519325.1 uncultured Pseudomonas sp.
TCCTGGTGCATCCCCCAGGCGGCATCGCCGGTGGCGATCGGCTGGACATCGAAGTCAGCGTCAGCGAAGCCGCCTGGGCCCAGCTCACCAGCCCCGGCGCGGCCAAGTGGTATCGCGCCGACAGCGCCGCGTACCAGCAGATCGACCTGCGCATCGCCGCCGGCGCCACCCTGGAATGGCTACCCCAGGAGACCATCGTCTTCTCCGGCGCCCAGGCCCATCTCGCTACCCGTATCGAGCTGGAAGGCGACGCCCGCCTCTGCTACTGGGACATCGTCGCCCTGGGTCGCCCGGCCAGTGCCGAGCGCTTCGCCGAGGGCCTGTTCCAGGCGCACCTAGACGTCCGCCGCGATGGCCTCCCGCTGTGGCACGAACGCCAGCGTCTAATCGGTGCGGATCGCCTGCTGGACTCGCCCATCGGTCTCGCCGGCCAACCGGTGTTCGCCACCCTGCTGATCACCGGGACCCTGGACGCCGACACCCTGGAACGCTGCCGCGAGCTCAAGCTGCCGGTGCGGGGCGACCTCACCCAACTGCCCGGCCTGGTGGTCGCCCGCTGCCTGGCCGCTGAATCCTTGCAGGCCCGCGCCTGGCTGATCGAAGTCTGGCGCCTGCTGCGCCCGGCCTTGCTCGGCCGCGCTGCCGTCCCGCCCCGGATCTGGAGCACCTGAGGCCGCCGCGCTCTTGTAGGAGCGGCCCATGGCCGCGATGATCGACCGACTCCCCTTGACCGAACCTGCCAACCGGAACACCCCATGGACCTGACGCCCCGCGAAAAAGACAAGCTGCTCATCTTCACCGCCGGCCTGGTGGCCGAGCGCCGCCTGGCGCGCGGTGTGAAGCTCAACTACCCGGAAGCCATGGCGCTGATCTCCGCGGCCCTGCTCGAAGGCGCCCGCGACGGTCGTACCGTGGCCGAGCTGATGCACTACGGCACCACCCTGCTGACCCGCGACCAGGTCATGGAAGGCGTTCCGGAAATGATCCCGGAAATCCAGGTGGAAGCCACCTTCCCCGACGGCACCAAGCTGGTCACCGTCCACCAACCCATTGCCTAGGGAAGCCAGCATGAGCCTGATCGTCCGCGACGCCACCCCCGCCGACCTGTCGGCGGTCCTGGCCATCTACAACGATGCCGTGGCCAACACCACGGCGATCTGGAACGACAACCTCGTCGACCTGGCCAACCGCCAGGCCTGGTTCGACCTGCGCGCCGACCAGGGCTACCCGATCCTGGTGGCCGAGAACGCCAGCGGCGAGGTGGTCGGCTACTCGTCCTTCGGTGACTGGCGGCCCTTCGATGGCTTCCGCCATACCGTCGAGCACTCGGTCTATGTCCGCAACGACCAGCGCGGCCAGGGCATCGGCCCGCGCCTGATGACGGTGCTCATCGAGCGCGCCCGCGCCTGCGACAAGCACGTGATGGTGGCCGCCATCGAGAGCGGCAACCTGGCGTCCATTCGCCTGCACGAACGCCTGGGCTTCCTCACCACCGGGCAGATGCCCCAGGTCGGCACCAAGTTCGGTCGCTGGCTGGACCTCACCTTCATGCAACTCATGCTGGAGCAACGCCCATGATCCCCGGCGAATACCAGATCCAGGACGGCGAGATCGAACTCAACGCCGGCCGCCGTACCTTGAGTCTCACCGTCGCCAACAGCGGCGACCGGCCGATCCAGGTGGGCTCCCACTACCACTTCCACGAGACCAACGACGCCCTGGTGTTCGATCGCGCCCTGGCCCGCGGCATGCGCCTGAACATCGCCGCCGGCACCGCCGTGCGCTTCGAGCCGGGCCAGAGCCGCGAAGTGGAGCTGGTCGAGCTGGCCGGTGCCCGCACCGTCTACGGCTTCGCCGGGCGGGTGATGGGCAAGTTGTAGGGTCGCTCGGGCTTCTCGCTTTTAACGCGCGCCCCTCACCCCAACCCTCTCCCCAGGGGAGAGGGGGCTCAAGAACAGACACCGAGCTCCCGCCCTTCCCCCTCTCCCGCCGGGATGAGGGTGGCGCGAGCCGTTGGGCTTCGCTGCGCTCAACCCAACCTACAAGGCGTGCACCGTTTTCCCCCTCTCCCTCCGGGAGAGGGCCGGGGTGAGGGCAAACCGGACCACCTTTATTCGGGATTCACACCTATGAAAATCTCCCGCCAAGCCTATGCCGACATGTTCGGCCCCACCACCGGCGACCGGGTGCGCCTGGCCGACACCGAGCTCTGGATCGAGGTCGAAGAAGACCACACCGTCTACGGCGAAGAAGTGAAGTTCGGCGGCGGCAAGGTAATCCGCGACGGCATGGGCCAGAGCCAGCTGCCTGCCGCCGAGGTGGTCGATACCGTCATCACCAACGCCCTGATCGTCGACCATTGGGGCATCGTCAAGGCCGACGTCGGCCTCAAGCACGGCCGCATCCATGCCATCGGCAAGGCCGGCAACCCGGACATCCAGCCCGGCGTCAGCGTCCCCATCGGCGCCGCCACCGAGGTCATCGCTGGCGAAGGCATGATCCTCACCGCCGGTGGTATCGACTCCCACATCCACTTCATCTGCCCGCAGCAGATCGAAGAGGCGCTCATGAGCGGCACCACCACCATGATCGGCGGCGGCACCGGCCCGGCCACCGGCACCTATGCCACCACCGTGACGCCCGGTCCCTGGCACATGGCGCAGATGCTCAAGGCGGCCGATGCCTTCCCGATGAACATCGGCTTCACCGGCAAGGGCAACGCCAGCCTACCCGGGCCGCTGGAGGAGCAGGTGCGCGCCGGCGCCATCGGCCTCAAGCTGCACGAGGACTGGGGCACCACTCCCGCCGCCATCGACAACTGCCTGGCGGTGGCCGATCGCTTCGACATCCAGGTGGCCATCCACACCGATACCCTCAACGAATCCGGTTTCGTCGAGACCACCCTGGGCGCCTTCAAGGACCGCACCATCCACACCTACCACACCGAGGGTGCCGGTGGCGGCCATGCGCCGGACATCATCAAGGCCTGCGGTTTCCCCAATGTGCTGCCCAGCTCCACCAACCCGACGCGGCCCTTCACCCGGAACACCATCGACGAGCACCTCGACATGCTCATGGTCTGCCACCACCTGGACCCTAGCATCGCCGAGGACGTGGCCTTCGCCGAAAGCCGCATCCGCCGCGAGACCATCGCCGCCGAGGATATCCTCCACGACCTCGGCGCCTTCGCCATGATCAGCTCCGACAGCCAGGCCATGGGCCGCGTCGGCGAGGTCATCACCCGCACCTGGCAGACGGCCGACAAGATGAAGAAGCAGCGTGGCCCGCTGCCCGAGGACGGCGCCGGCAACGACAACTTCCGGGTCAAGCGCTACATCGCCAAGTACACCATCAACCCGGCGATCACCCACGGCATCAGCCACGAGGTGGGCTCCATCGAGGTGGGCAAGTTCGCCGACCTGGTGCTCTGGCGCCCGGCGTTCTTCGGTGTCAAGCCGACTCTGATCCTCAAGGGCGGTGCCATCGCCGCGAGCCTGATGGGCGACGCCAACGCCTCCATCCCCACCCCGCAACCGGTGCACTACCGCCCTATGTTTGGCAGCTACGCCGGCATGCTCCACGACACCAGCCTGACCTTCATCAGCCAGGCCGCCTTCGACGCCGGGGTACCCGAGCAGCTGGGCCTGAAGAAGCGCATCGGCGTGGTCAAGGGCTGCCGTACCGCGCAGAAGAGCGACCTCATCCACAACGACTACCTGCCCACCATCGAGGTCGATCCGCAGAACTACCAGGTCAAGGCCGACGGCCAGCTGCTCTGGTGCGAACCGGCCGAGGTGCTGCCGATGGCGCAGCGCTACTTTCTGTTCTAAAGGGCCTGTTCTAACTGGGCACACGGATGTTGGGCTTCGCTGCGCTCAACCCAACCTACGCCACTCCCGTAGGTTGGGTTGAGACGGCTCCATCGTCGAAGCCCAACAATACAAAGCGGTTCGGCACCGTAGGTTGGGTTGAGGCGGCTCCATCGCCGAAGCCCAACACGCACGAATCATCCATAAGCGCTGAAAAAGGCTCTAGACTGCGACTTTCCACTCACCAAGGACGGTGATCTTGGACTATCGACGCAGCCGCGCCGCAGGCGGCACCTTCTTCTTCACGGTCAATCTCAACGACCGCACCGCCACCCTGCTCGTCGATCACATCGGCGCGCTGAGGCAAGCGATACGCCAGGTAAAGGCCCGGCATCCCTTCGACATCCTTGCCATGGTGGTCCTGCCCGATCATCTGCATGCCCTCTGGCGGCTGCCGGAGGACGACGGGAACTACCCGCTGCGCTGGAACCTGATCAAGGCCGGCTTCTCCCATCAGCTACCGCCGCTGGAGACGGTGCAACTGTCCCGCCGATTGAAGCGCGAGCGCGGCGTCTGGCTAAGGCGCTACTGGGAACACCAGATCCGTGACGAGCAGGACCTGCAGCGGCATCTCGACTACATCCACTTCAATCCGGTGAAGCACGGCCATGCGCGAAAGGCGGTGGAGTGGCCTTACTCGTCCATTCATCGCTTTATAGGCGCGGGCCTTTTGCCGGCGGATTGGGCAGGTCAGGGTGACGAGCAATGGGCCTTGGGCGAGAGGTGAAGGTTCGTCATGTTGGGCTTCGCTACGCTCAACCCAACCTACCGGAGTCCGCGTAGGTTGGGTTGAGGCGGCTCCATCGCCGAAGCCCAACGATCCGCCGCAGGCATGGTCACAGGTGGGCTTCGCTGCGCTCAGCGCCAACCTACGCAAAGCTCCTCAACCGCGCCCCACCGGCGCCGCCGGCGCTTCCGCCCGGTCGTCACGGTCGTAGGCAGCCTTGTCCAACTGGCCCATCCAGCGGGCTGTCAGGGTGCCGGCGGTCATCGCACCGTTGACGTTGAGGGCGGTGCGGCCCATGTCGATCAGCGGCTCGATGGACACCAGCAGCGCCACCAGGGTGACCGGCAGGCCCAGGGCCGGCAGCACGATCAGAGCGGCGAAGGTGGCGCCGCCGCCCACACCGGCCACGCCCGCCGAACTCAGGGTGACGATGCCCACCAGGCTGGCGATCCACAGCGGATCGAAGGGGTTGATGCCCAGCGTCGGGGCGACCATCACCGCCAGCATGGCCGGATAAAGGCCAGCGCAGCCGTTCTGGCCGATGGTGGCGCCGAAGGAGGCGGCGAAGCTGGCGATGGCCGGCGGCACGCCCAGGCGCTCGGTCTGGGCCTCGATGTTCAGCGGGATGGTCGCAGCGCTGGAGCGGCTGGTGAAGGCGAAGCTCAGCACCGGCCAGACCTTGGGAAAGAAGCGCGCCGGCGACAGGCCGCTGAGGGTCAGCAGCAGCGCATGCACGCCAAAGAGGATGCCCAGGCCCAGGTAGGAGGCGATCAGGAAGGTGCCCAGCTTGAGCACGTCCTGGGGACTGGCGGTGGCGACCATCTTGGTCATCAGCGCCAGCACGCCATAGGGGGTGAGTTGCAGCAGCAGGCGCACCAGCTTCATCACCCAGGCCTGGAGCACGTCGATGCCGGCCAGCACCTTCTCGCCACGGACCGGATCGTCCCGCTGCAGGCGCAGGGCGGCGACGCCGAGGAAAGCGGCAAAGATCACCACGCTGATGATGGAGGTGGGATTGGCGCCGGAGAGATCGGCGAAGGGATTCTTCGGAATGAAGGACAGCAGCAGCTGCGGCACCGACAGATCCGCCACCTTGCCGACATAGCTGTTCTGCAGCGCGGTCAGGCGCGCGGTCTCCTGGGCGCCCTGCACCAGACCCTCGGCGCTGAGGCCGAACAGCCAGGTCACCAGCACCCCGACCAGGGCGGCGATGGCGGTGGTGAACAGCAGGGTGCCCAGGGTCAACAGGCTGATGCGGCCCATGGACGAGGCCTCGCGCAGTCGCGCTACGGCGGCCAGGATGGAGGCGAACACCAGCGGCATGATGCTCATCTGCAGCAGCTGCACATAGCCGTTGCCGACCAGGTTGAACCAGCCGATGGAGGTCTTGAGCACCGGGGCGTCATGTCCGTAGAGGAGTTGCAATACCAGGCCGAAGGCCACGCCCAGGGCGAGGCCGATGAAGACGCGTACGGCCAGGCTCCAGCCGGTGTTGCGAGTACGCGCCAACAGGCCGAGCAGCACGACGAAGGCGACGAGGTTGAGGACGAGGGGCAGATTCACACAGGGTCTCCAGAGCGGCATCCGACACGGCCGCCGGACGAAAAGGCGGCGATGGTAGCAGCTCGGGCCGTTCGGGCTTAGATCGAGGTGCTATCACCTGATAACGAGAGGAACGGCCCTATCGCCGGGGTGAACGGCAGTCCGGTGCGGGCCTGCGCTGCTACAGTGCGCCCGTCGGGAAACGATGCCCGACGCTGCCAACCAGAAAAGGAGTCACTCCATGCAACGTTTCGCCAAGTTCGCCGCTTCCTTCGCCCTCGCCGCCGCCGTCGCCGTCGCCGGCTGCACCGGTACCGCGATGAAGACGCAGAACCTGGACCCGTCGCAGTACACCGTCGTCGGTCACGGCGAAGGCAAGGCCACCGGCCTCATGATCCTGGGCTTCATCCCGGTCCAGCAGAATGACCGCTTCGTGCGCGCCCAGAACGCGGCCATCAAGTCCCGCGGTGGCGATGCCCTGATCAACGCCCAGGTGCAGGAAAACTGGTTCTGGGCCTATGTCCTGAACGGCTACACCACCACCGTTTCCGGCGACGTGGTCAAGCTCAAGCGCTGAGCCCGCCCGATCGACAGGCGCCGCCCACCCGGGCGGCGTTTTTGCGCTAGGCTGGTCGCTTCTCCCCGAGGAAGCCGACCATGACCGCGACCCTGATGAAACTGCCGCTGCAATCCATCGACGGCGAAACCCTGACCCTGGAACGCTACCTGGGCAAGGTGCTGCTGGTGGTGAACGTCGCCTCCAAGTGCGGCCTGACCAACCAGTACGAAGGCCTGGAACGCCTCTATGAGGCCCAGCGCGCGCGTGGCCTGGAAGTGCTTGGCTTTCCCGCCAACAACTTCAAGCAGCAGGAGCCCGGCAGCGACGCCGAGATCAAGGAATTCTGCACCCTCACCTACGGCGTGCAATTCCCTATGTTCGCCAAGCTCAGCGTGGTGGGCGAAGACAAGCATCCGCTCTACGACGAACTCACCCGCGCCCAGCCCGACGCCACCGGTGACGGCCCCTTCCGCGAGCGCATGCTGAGCCGCGGCGGCAGCCCCAACCCCAAGCCCGAAGTGCTATGGAATTTCGAGAAATTCTTGATTGGGCGCAATGGTGAGGTGGTGGGTCGGTTTGCGCCTGATGTGACGGCGGATGATCCGCGGTTGGTGGAGGCGATTGAGGTGGAGTTGGCGAAGGGTTGAGGTCAGGGTGCCGGTAGGTTGGGTTGAGCGGGAGCGAAGCCCAACGATGCGGAGTTTACCGTGATGCCTGGATCATCAGGACCATAGCTGCTTATCGAGTGCTTTGATGGTTTTTGTTGCGCCCACCCAGGCGACTCACTTTTGCCAGTCGCGGCTACGCGCCCCGGACAAAAGTAAGCAAAAACGCTTGCCCCGGACATCCGGCCCTCCGCTGCGCTCCGGGTCCGCTCACACCAGCGCCGTTCCGGGGTCGGTCCAGATGGGCCGTCCATGGCCCACTGGACCTCTCGCCGCATCCCTGCGGCTCGACCCACTCCACGCCACTGGCGTTCACCCTCCTGAACGGGGCGATTCACCAGCCTGAAAGTATTGGTTGAATAACCCGTAGCGTGGACAACGGCGAAGCCTTATCAATTGTTCGTGATCAAGCTCATCAGTGGAAAACGCTGCGCGGTTTTCCACGCTACAGATCTCGTGAACACCCAAGCATCAGGCTGGCGTCCCGTCCCCTTCAGTGAGGCCGAGTGTAGGTGTTG
>CAUQPA010000161.1:0-7875 GCA_963519325.1 uncultured Pseudomonas sp.
GTCGCCACCAGCGGCTTGGTGCTCTCGGCCAGGCGGGTCAGCAGCGCCGACTGCACCGGGTCGATGCCCTTGAGTGCCTCGGCCAGGCCGCGGGCCTGGGCCGGGGCGAAGGCGATGGCCTGGTTGCCGCCCTGGTAGTCGAGCAGCGGCGCGACCGCCGCGACC
The DNA here is from genome assembly GCA_963519325.1 of uncultured Pseudomonas sp. Classification (GTDB taxonomy): domain Bacteria; phylum Pseudomonadota; class Gammaproteobacteria; order Pseudomonadales; family Pseudomonadaceae; genus Chryseomonas. The sequence continues at coordinate 166 of CAUQPA010000161.1, forward strand.
AGCTCGGCGGCGGGGTTCAGCAGGGGCTGCGCATAGAAGACTTCCAGCCAGGCGTCCTGGCGATTCTGGGTGCCGACACCGAAGGCGATACTGAAGAGGGCATTCGACATTCTATTTATCCTTTGCAAAGGCACCGATCCGGTTCGGTGCGGGGTGTGCGTAATGGGCTGTCGCCGCGGGGCTCAGTTCAGGGCCACGGCATAGAGCTCGGGCTTGAAGCCCAGCAGGGTACGGTCGCCGAGATCGAGTACGGGTCGCTTGATCATCGAAGGCTGCGCCAGCATCAGGTCGATGGCCTTGGCGGTATCCAGGTCGGCCTTCTGGGCGTCGTCGAGCTTGCGGAAGGTGGTGCCGGCGCGATTGAGCACCTTCTCCCAGCCGTGCTCGGCGCACCAGGCGGCCAGGCGTTCGCGGTCGATGCCGCTCTGCTTGTAGTCATGGAAGAGATAGGCCTGGCCGTGCTCGTCGAGCCAGAGGCGGGCCTTCTTCATGGTGTCACAGGCCTTGATGCCGTAGAGGCTCAGGCCATCGGCCGCTACGGGCATGGCGTTCTCCTGCGAAAGACTGCAACCGCGGATTATGCCATGTCGAGCTGGAAAAGGGCCGGGCGTTGCACCCAGGCCAGCAAGGCGAAGCAGCAAGGAAAGAGGCCGGGACAGTGCCCGGCCGCTGGGATCAACCGCGGCTCTTCACGCCGTAGGTTTCGTCGAGGGTGCCCGGGGTGCCGTCACCCTTGGGCGCGTAGTCCCGCGGCGCTTCGGTCGGACCGTCGATCCGCTCGCGACTGGTGGGATAGCGCTGCTCGGCGCTGTGCAGCGAGGCCAGCAGGTGCTGGCGGGTCAGTTCGTCCTGCGCCAGGCGCTCGGCGCCCTCGGACAGGTGGGTCTGCATGTCCTGGTAGGTCTGGGTCAGCTTGCGCACCAGGCCGGCGGTAGTGCTGAAGTGGCTGGTGACCTCGTGCTGGTAGTCGTCGAACTTCTTCTGCAGGTCATCCAGCTGGCGCTGCACCCGGCTCGGCGCGGCGCCCGGCAGCAGGCGCGCCAGCAGAAAACCTATCCCGACCCCGATCAGCAGCGCGAGCAGGGGCAACAACCAGGTAGTGAGCGACTGTTCCACGAAACTTCCTCTATGAGCGGCTTTGCTTTACGGTAACGGCAGACCGGCGAGCCTGTACACTGGGTTGCGTCATCTGCCATTCGCTGGGCGTCATCATACCCCGCACTCAGGCATCGCGCAGGATCGACCCTATCAAAATCAACTCCTTGGATGAGCACTGTGCGTCCGAGGTCACGGAGTCAAGCGTGTCAGCCCGTGAAGAACCCCTGCTGCTGGAGGGCCCGGCGGGCACTCTGGAAGCCCTGTACCAGAGCCCAGCCGAACCCACCGGCGCGGTCCTGCTCTGCCATCCCCATCCGCTGCATGGCGGCGCCATGCAGAACAAGGTGGTCGCCACCCTGCAGCGCATCGCCCGGGACGCTGGCCAGGCCACCCTCAGATTCAACTTCCGTGGCGTCGGCGCCAGCACCGGCGTGCATGCCGGCGGCGAAGGCGAGATCGACGACGCCGCGGCCGCTGTGGCCTGGCTGCGCGAACGCCATCCCGACCTGCCGCTGACCCTCTGTGGCTTCTCCTTCGGCTCCTGTGTCGCCGCCTGCCTCGGCGGGCGCCTGGAAGGCGAGGGCGTCGCGGTGGCGCGGCTGTTCATGCTGGCGCCCCCGGTTGAGCGCTTCTCGGTCGAGGGCCGGCTGCCCGCCCGGGCACGTCTTACCGTCATCCAGCCCGAAGCCGACGAGGTGGTGACCCCCGAGCGCGTCTACGCCTGGTCCGCCGGCCTCGACCTGCCTCACGAACTGCTCCGCGTTCCCGAGTGCAGCCACTTCTTCCATGGCAAACTCGTCGAACTCAAGGATCTGGTCCTGCCGCGCCTGCAGGCCTGACCTCTTCAGATAAGCCCTCGTCTCTCGGATTTCCAGCGCCTCCATGACCACTCGCATCCTCACTGGCATCACCACCACCGGTACCCCGCACCTGGGCAACTACGCCGGCGCCATCCGTCCCGCCATTCGCGCCAGCCTGGCCTACGATGCCGACTCCTTCTATTTCCTCGCCGACTACCACGCCCTGATCAAGTGCGACGACCCGGCGCGCATCCAGCGCTCGCGGCTGGAGATCGCCGCCACCTGGTTGGCCAGCGGCCTGGATCCGCAGCGGGTGACCTTCTACCGGCAGTCCGACATCCCCGAGATTCCCGAACTGACCTGGCTGCTCACCTGCGTCGCCGGCAAGGGCCTGCTCAACCGCGCCCACGCCTACAAGGCCGCGGTGGATCGCAACCTGGAGCAGGGCGAGGACCCGGACGCCGGGGTGACCATGGGTCTCTACAGCTACCCGGTGCTGATGGCGGCGGACATCCTGATGTTCAACGCCCTGCGCGTGCCGGTCGGCCGCGACCAGATCCAGCACGTGGAAATGGCCCGCGACATCGGCCAGCGCTTCAACCACCTGTTCGGCAATGGCCGCGACTACTTCGCCCTGCCCGAGGCGGTCATCGAGGAAAGCGTCTCCACCTTGCCCGGTCTCGACGGCCGCAAGATGTCCAAGAGCTACGACAACACCATCCCGTTGTTCGGCAGCGCCAAGCAGCTCAAGGACGCCATCGCCCGCATCGTTACCGACTCGCGCCTGCCCGGCGAACCCAAGGACCCCGACAGCGCCCACCTCTTCACCCTCTACCAGGCCTTCGCCACCCCCGAGCAGAGCGCGGCCTTCCGTGCGGCCCTGCAGGACGGTCTGGCCTGGGGCGACGCCAAGGGCCAACTGTTCGACCTGCTCGACGTCGAGCTGGGCGAGGCGCGCGAGCGCTACGCCGCGCTGATCGCCCGTCCCGATGACCTCGAAGACATCCTGCTGGTCGGCGCCGCCAAGGCCCGCCGCTACGCCACGCCCTTCCTCGGCGAACTGCGCGAAGCCGTGGGCCTGCGCTCGCTCAAGACCCAGGTCGCCACCGGTGCCACCAAGAAGAAGGCCAGCAAGACCGCCCGTTTTGTCAGCTTCCGCGAGAGCGATGGCAGCTTCCGCTTCCGCCTGCTCGATGCCGACGGCACCGAATTGGCGCTGTCCATCCCCTTCGCCGAAGCCAAGACCGCCGGCATTACCAGCAAGCAGTTGGTCACGGCGCCGGCTAGCGTTGCAGTGGGCGAGGGCAATGGCTTCCAGCTGCTGCTGGACGACCAGGTCGTGGCCGAAGGCGTCGCCAGCGATTCTCCTGCCGCCCGCGATGCCTTGGTCGAGCGCACCCGCGCCGCCCTGGCGCAATTGGCCGAAGGCTGACGGCACCTGCGGTCCCCGGCGTTGTCAACGCCAGGGACCGCCATTACAGTGACCACCCTTTTTCATCCGACCAGAAGCCGCCATGACCCCCCTCGAGCGTTACCAGGCCGACCTCAAGCGCCCGGAGTTTTTCTACGATGCCGCCCAGGAAGAGGCCGTCCGCCATCTGCAGCGGCTCTATGATGACTTGCTCGCCGAGCCGGCGGCCAAGGGCGGCCTGTTCGGCAAGCTGCTCGGGCGCAAGACGGTCACGCCGATCAAGGGCCTGTATTTCTGGGGCGGGGTAGGGCGTGGCAAGACCTATCTGGTCGACACCTTCTACGATGCCCTGCCGTTCAAGCAGAAGATGCGTACCCACTTCCACCGCTTCATGAAGCGCGTGCACGAAGAGCTGCGCACCCTCAAGGGCGAGAAGAACCCCCTGACCATCATCGCCCGGCGCTTCGCCGACGAGGCGCGGGTGATCTGCTTCGATGAATTCTTCGTCTCCGACATCACCGACGCCATGATCCTGGCGACCCTGCTCGAAGAGCTGTTCAAGAACGGCGTGAGCTTGGTCGCCACCTCCAACATCGTGCCCGACGGCCTCTACAAGGATGGGCTGCAGCGCGCCCGTTTCCTGCCGGCCATCGCGCTGCTCAAGGAACACACCGAGATCGTCAACGTCGACAGCGGCGTGGACTATCGCCTGCGCGCCCTGGAACAGGCCCAGCTTTTCCATTACCCGCTGAGCGAGGAAGTCGAGGCGGCCATGGCCAAGAGCTTCCGTTCGCTGACTGTCGAGTGCAACGACCTCTGCGAGGATGTGCCGCTGATGATCGAGAATCGCGAGATCCGCGCGCGCCGTACCTGCGAGGACGTCGCCTGGTTCGATTTCCGCGCCCTGTGCGATGGCCCGCGTAGCCAGAACGACTACATCGAACTGGGCAAGATCTTCCAGACCGTGCTGGTTTCTAATGTCGAGCGGATGGACGCCCTCAAGGACGACATGGCGCGGCGCTTCATCAACCTGGTCGACGAATTCTATGACCGCCAGGTCAAGTTGATCCTGTCCGCCGAGGTCGAACTCAAGGACCTCTATGCCGGCGGTCGGCTGGAATTCGAGTTCCAGCGTACCCTCAGCCGGCTGCTGGAAATGCAGTCCCACGAGTACCTGGCCCGTCCGCACAAGCCCTGAACCCTGCCCGGGTTGAAGGATCAATCCTTTGACTCAGGTTCTTGGGAGCTGCTCGTGAATTCCGACCCCTTCGCCGACTGGGACGGCTCGCCCGCCCAGGCGCGCCTTCTGCAAAAGCAATTGGCCAGACAGGTCCGCCTGGACGATGACTTCGGTTCGCCACGGCGCTACGCCGGGGTCGACGTGGGCTTCGAGGAAGGCGGCGAGATCACCCGGGCGGTGGCCGTCTTGCTGGATGCCGATACTTTGCAGCCGCTTGCCCATGCCGTCGCCCGTATCCCCACCGTGATGCCCTATGTGCCGGGGCTGCTGTCCTTTCGCGAACTGCCGGCGCTGCTGCAGGCCCTGGAAGAGTTGCCGGAGAGGCCCGAGCTGGTGTTCTGCGACGGCCATGGCATCGCCCATCCGCGCCGTCTCGGTATCGCCGCCCATCTGGGAGTGGTCACTGGTCTGCCGACCATCGGCGTCGCCAAGAAGATCCTCACCGGTCACCACGTCGAATTGGCCGAGACGCGCGGCAGCCAGGTCGACTTGCTGGATCGGGACGGCGCGGTGATCGGCACGGTGCTGCGCAGCAAGGACAGGGTCAAGCCGCTGATCGTCTCGCCCGGCCATAGGGTCAGTCTCGCCACCGCGCCGGCGCTGGTCATGGCCTGCGTGCGGCGCCATCGCCTGCCGGAGCCGACCCGGCTGGCGGATCATCTGGCCTCGCGTCGGCAGGGCTCGGCGGCGACCCAGGCGCTGTTTTCCTTCTAATCTCCGGTTGCTTTTTCGCCATGAAGGGGTATCATGCCGCAGCTTTCTTGGCGGGGGATGCCTAAGCCTGCCGAGATCGCCGTAGCGGACGCCGACCCGAGCCCCCGAAGAGCGTCTGTTTCCGGCTGCCCCTGACTTGTCCGGGGTTGCACTGTTGTGTAGAATTTGCCGTCTTTTTACCAGGGCGGCCTCTGAGGCCATAGAGAATGAAAACTTTCACCGCAAAACCGGAAACCGTTAAGCGCGACTGGTACGTCGTCGACGCTGCTGGCCAGACTCTGGGTCGTCTGGCTACTGAAATCGCCACTCGCCTGCGTGGCAAGCACAAGCCCGAATACACTCCTCACGTTGACACCGGCGACTACATCGTCGTCATCAACGCCGAGCAGGTTCGGGTGACCGGTGCCAAGACTACCGACAAGATGTACTACCATCACTCCGGTTTCCCGGGTGGCATCAAGTCGATCAACTTCGAAAAGCTGATCGCCCGTGCTCCCGAGCGCGTCATCGAGACCGCCGTCAAGGGTATGCTGCCGAAGAACCCGCTGGGCCGCGACATGTATCGCAAGCTCAAGGTGTACAAGGGTGCGAACCATCCGCACACCGCTCAGCAGCCCCAAGAACTCAAGTTTTAATCGGGATAGTACAACATGTCGGCAACTCAAAATTACGGTACCGGCCGTCGTAAGACTGCCACCGCTCGTGTCTTCCTCCGTCCGGGCACTGGCAAGATCTCCATCAACGATCGCACCCTGGACACCTTCTTCGGCCGCGAAACCGCACGCATGGTCGTTCGTCAGCCCCTCGAGCTGACCGAGACCCTGGAGAAGTTCGACGTCTACGTTACCGTCGCTGGCGGTGGTGTAAGCGGCCAGGCCGGTGCCATCCGTCACGGCATCACCCGCGCCCTGATCGAGTACGACGAAGGCTACCGCAGCTCCCTGCGCAAAGCTGGCTACGTCACTCGTGACGCCCGTGAAGTCGAGCGTAAGAAAGTCGGTCTGCGCAAAGCGCGTAAGCGTCCGCAGTACTCCAAGCGTTAATCCCTCGGGATTCGCTCGAAAAACCCAGCCTGTTGGCTGGGTTTTTTTATGCCTGGGATTTTTTGGCGCGACACCTGTAGGTTGGTTCGAGGTGGCTCCATCGCCGACGCCCAACAGCCGCTCTGTATCTCGCAGCGTTGGGCTTCGCTGCGCTCAGCGCCAACCTACGGCGTTTCAGCGAGGCAACGTAGGTTGGGTTGAGGCAGCCCTACCGCCGAAGCCCAACAGCCGCTCTGTGCCTGGGGGTGTTGGGCTTCGCTGCGCTCAGCGCCAACCTACGGTGCTTTATCTGGCCGCGTAGGTTGGGTTGAGGCGGCTCCACCGCCGAAGCCCAACAGAGGGTTCACGGCTCGCAGTGATGGGCTTCGCCGCCAGCCTGCGCTGGCCGCCTGGCATTGATAAGGTCGGGAGGGGCGCGAGGGGAGGGGTAGCCCGCAGTCTCGTCAACAGGGCGGCGCCACCACGAATCCCGGGCATGAAAAAGGGCGCCGAAGCGCCCTTTTTCCTTTGCGTCAGGAATCAGCGGGGATGGTTTTCCCGCGACTCTTCACGCTTGCGCTCGAGCTCGGACTGAGCGGGCTCGTCCTCCTTCTCCGCGTCGGTCTTGGCGTGCTCGTCGGCTGCGATCTCGGTGCTGGCCGGAGCGGCGGGGGCCGCTTCTTCCTGCACAGCGCTCGGTGCGAGTTCGGCGGGTTGCTCCACTACGATGGGCGCCGATTCCGCTTCGACGGCAGGCGTGGTCTCGGCCACCGGGGTAGGCTCGGACTCGACTACCGGCTGCGGCTCGAGGGTCCCTACCGCTGCGGTAGCGAAGGTTTCCTCGGTTTCGGCGATGGCGCCCAAGGCCGGTGCCGGAGCTGCTTGCTCGGGCTGCTCAGCCTGCTTGGCCCGAGCGGCGGCTTCGGCTTCGCGGGCCAGGCGCTCGCGGCGACGACGCTCACGCGGGTCGTTGGAGGCGCGGCCGGCAGCCGATTCCGCGGTTTCGGGCTCGACGGGTGCGGCGGGGACAGGAGCGGGGGTTGCGACCGGAGCGACCTGCTCGGCAACCGGCGCGGTGATTTCCACGTCCTGATGCGGCGCGCGCTCGTCCTGCAGCTGGCTCACCGAGGGGGTGAGGATTTCCGGCTGGGCAGGCGCATCGGCGGCCGGCTGTTCCGCCGGAGCTTCCGCGCTGGCGGCGGGACTTGCCACGGCTGGTGCCGCATCCTGTTGGCGAGCGTCCTTTGCTTCTTCCTGGGTCGCGATGGCGGTCACGCTCTCGCTAACCACCACGGCGGTACCCAGGGCGACGGCGGCCGGCGCGACAGGGGTGTCGGTGCCCGCTGCGCTCTGCTCGTCGTCTTCGATGAAGTTGCCGTTGGCATCACGCTGACGCTCACGACGGTTGCTGCGACGACGCTGGCC
>CAUQPA010000162.1:0-7855 GCA_963519325.1 uncultured Pseudomonas sp.
CGGTTACATCGGAGCCTGTAGGAGCGGCCCATGGCCGCGATAAAACACCCCTACCATAGAGAGAAATGACGGCGATTTCCGGAGCTCAATACCCCGCCCCACCCTCGCCACCGCTGACGATGGCCACGCCCGAGCTGGTCCCCAGGCGGGTCGCGCCGGCGTCCAGCATGGCCTGGGCGGTGGCGCGGTCACGCACGCCACCGGAGGCTTTCACGCCCATTTCCGGGCCCACCTCTTCGCGCATCAGGCGGACGTCCTCCAGAGTCGCGCCGCCGTGGCCGAAACCGGTGGAGGTCTTGACGAAAGCCACCCCGAGCTTGCGACAGATCCGGCAGGCCTGGCGCTTCTGGGCCTCGTCGAGCAGGCCGGTCTCCAGGATCACCTTGAGCGGCACTACGCCGCAGGCGGCCAACACCGCGGCAATATCGGCGGATACCTCGTCCAGCAGCCCATCCTTGAGCCAGCCGATATTGAGCACCATGTCGATCTCCCCCGCCCCAGCGGCGATGGCGCTCTCGGCTTCGAAGGCCTTGGCCACGCTCAACCCGGCGCCCAGCGGAAAGCCCACCACCGCGCAGACCTTGACCGGGCTTCCAGCCAGTTGCGCCGCCGCATAGGGAACCTGAGCTGAATTCACGCACACCGAATAGAAGCCGTGGGTCATGGCCTCCGCGCACAGCTGGGCGATACGCGCGCGACTGGCATCGGCGGCGAGCAGGGTGTGATCGATATGGGCTGCGAGCGAAGGGGCATCGGGCTGCATGGAAACCTCCAGGGACGAGAGGCTGCAGTATGGACGCCTGGCCCCGGTACGGCGACCGGGGCCAGGGAGTTCATCAGTGGAACAGCTCAGCAATGCACACCGCGCCGATGAAGGTACCGAAGCCAGCGGTCAGGGACACCACCACGATGCGCCAGCCGAGGCGGCGGAAGGCGGGGATGTCTTTGGCGATGGACAGGCCAGCGAAGGCCAGCATGGGGGTGATCACCGCCAGTACACCGACGCTGTTGGAGGCGGCGGTGATCTGCGGCGCCAGCGGGCACCAGGGCGAGGTGAGGAACATGGCCACCAGCGACACCCAACACACCGCCGGCACCTTGCGGCGGAACAGCTGGCAGAGCAGTTCGCCGACGAAGGCCGCGGCGATCATCAGCGCCACTGCGGTGAGAGCGGCGGCCGGCAAGGCCTTGGTGGCGACGAAGGTGCCGAGCAGCGCCAGGGCCGCGGCGGCCAGCCAGGCGCTCAGGCGGCCCGACCATCCCAGCTCCACCGGCTCGTCTACCACCGTCTGGTCCACGGCGCTCTGGGTGAAGGAGGCCTTGGTGGTGCGGCCGATACGCGGCTCCAGTACCCGATAGCCCCAGACCGCCAGCGGCAGGGAGATGAACAGGGTGAAATAGGTGCCCAGGGTGGTGGTGATCAGGTTGGCTGCGGCGGCCAGCGCCATGACCTCCTTGGCCACCTCGGGGGTCTGCTGGGCGGCCACCGCACCGGCCGTGGCGGCCATGATGCTGCCCGAGCCGATGCCGGCACCCATGGCCAGGGAATAGGGATGGAAGATGTTCAGGCTGGCGATGAAGCCGGCCACGATGGCCATGAATACCGCGCCGATCAGGGTGCCGGTGAGGTATTCGGCGAGCACGCCGCGGCCCTCTGGAGAGTCCATGCCGTAGCGCTCGCCGATGATCGCCAGGCTCGGCTCGCGTCCCACCGAGAAGGTGGCGCCGACGGCCTCGCGCTTGATGCCCAGCAGCAGAGCCACCGGCAGGCCGAGCAGGATGGTGCCGACGAAATGGCCCAACTCCTGGAAGGCCAGCGCCCAGCCCGCGGCGATCACCGTGGGCAGCGAGCCCCCCACCACCAGGCCGAGCTTGGCGATGAAGATCAGCAGGGCGTACTGCAGGATGGCCGCCGAGCGCACCTGGGCGCCGCGGCTGACGCTCAGGCCCTGGGGCAGGCGCGGACCGGCGAGACCGATAGCGGCCCCCAGCAGCAACGCCCAGATCATCGGCAGCAGGACCACCTTACCTGGCCCCAGCGGGATGCTGATGGCGCCGATCAATTCGGCGATCAGCAGCACCAGTGCTGCCCAGATGTAGAGTTTGACGGTATCGCTGACCGCGCGGTCCTGGCCAACGGCCAGAGTCGGATTGGCACTCATTCTTCCCCCTGCGGCCCACTCGCGGGCTCGGTTGTTGGTATGTTGGCAGACGCGAGCGGCGAGGCTCGCTGGGCAGAAACGAAGGCTCCGCGAGGGAGCGTGACCCGGCTGTTCTAGGAGGGCTGGTCGAGGTCGCACGGATGTCCGGAAGCGGGAGTGCCGGGAAGAACGCTGTTTTCCAGGAGTTGTTCCGCCGCTCCGGCCCTCTGCGTCGCGGGCCTCGGCCAGGCCGGGGCGGCCGTGGTCTTGGGCCGAGTATGGACAGCGCCTTGTTCTCTCTCCAATACTGGAAATGGCCTTTTCCGTTGCCTTTACGAGAACACAAGGATGCGTGGGATTCACGAACAGCGTTTGCATTATTTCGTCGAGGCGGTGCGCCTGGGCAGCGTGCGCGCCGCTGCCGACGCCTTGGACATCGCCCCTTCCGCGGTCAGCCGGCAGATCGCCCAGGTCGAGGCGGAACTGGGCGTCGATCTCATCGAGCGACACCGCCGCGGCATCACTCCGACCGAAGCCGGCCGCCTGGTGCTGGACTATTTCCGCCAGCGCCAGACCCAGCTCGACGGCCTGAGAGACGCCATCGCCGACCTCCAGGGGCTGCGCACCGGCAACGTGGCGCTGGCTATCGGCGAGGGGTTCATCGGCGACCTGTCGCGCAGCCTGGGCGAATTTTCCGCCCGGCATCCGGACATCGAGGTCAGGGTCAACGTGGTGGGTACCAACGAGGTGATCCGCCAGGTGATGGAGGACGAGGCGCACCTGGGGCTGGTATTCAATCCGCCGCGCGATCCGCACCTGCGGGTGCATGGCAGCCGGCCGCAGCCGCTCTATGCGCTGGTGGCGCCGGAGCATCCGCTGGCCGCGACCGCGGGTCCCATTGCGCTGGCTGAACTGGGCCGGCACCGCCTGGCGCTACCGGACATCTCCTACGGCATCCGCCAGATGCTCGATGCCGTGGAACAGGCCGCCGGCCAGCGCCTGGCGCCGACCCTCACCTGCAACACCTTCACCCTGCTCAAACACTATGCCCAGCAGGGCGGCGTGACCCTCTTGCCGCTGTTCGCCGCGACCCAGGAACTGGACAGTGGCGCCTTGCGCGCCCTGCCCCTGGCCGATCCGGGGTTCGCCCGCGCCCATGTCGAACTGGTCACCCGGCTCGGGCGCAAGCTCAGTCGTGCGGCGGACGAGTTGCGGGCGAGTCTGGTGCAGCAGATGACTGCCTTTCGCTGAGCGCCTGCCCGAAGCCAGCTGCGCGTCGGCCAAACTGCGTTGAAAAGGCCCTGGGTCGCCAGCCCGGCCGGAATGCTCATTTACCCTTAGTAAACTCGAGCGCGAGCCCGGTCGAGCGCGAGTCCGATCCGCGTCCCCAGGCCTTTGATTCGCTAGCGCTTACCCTCCGGGCCAGCCTTCGGCTGTTACTCCCGTTGGTCGTTGCGCCTTGCTGGACTCTAGCTCGCAAGCCTTTGAACAGACGCTAAAGGCGTCTCAGGCCGGCAGCTCCTGCCGTACCAGCTCCGCCCACAGCTGCACCGCCGGCTCGATGATGGCGTCGTTGAAGTCGTAGGCTGGATTGTGCAGCGGCGCCGAGGGCTGGGCACCGTCGACGCCGAGCCAGAGATAGGCCCCGGGGCGTGCCGCCAGCATGAAGGCGAAGTCCTCGGAAGCCATGGATGGCGGCACGCCATCGCTGACCCGCTCCGCGCCGAACGCCCTGACTGCCGCCTCACGCACCCGCGCCGCGTGGGCGGGATGGTTCTGGGTCACCGGATAGCCACGGGTGAACTCCAGTTCGCCGCGCACACCCTGGGCCACCGGCGCCTGGGCGACGATCTCGCCGATCAGCCGCTCCACCTCGGCCCGTACCGCGCCGTCCAGGCACCGCACCGTGCCCCGGAGTCGCGCCACCTCGGGGATGACGTTGATCGCCTCCCCGGCCTCCATCATGGTCACGCTGACCACCGCGGACGCCAGCGGCGAGATGCGGCGGGCGACGATGGTCTGCAACTGCAGGATCAGGTCCGCCGCGGCGACGATGGGATCGCGGCCGCGCTCGGGCATGGCCGCGTGGCAGCCCTTGCCGGTCAGGGTGATGGCGAAGGTGTCCAGCGAGGCCATCATGGCCCCCGGATTGACCACCACCTGGCCGGCCGGCAGCCCCGGCCAGTTGTGCAGGCCGTAGATGGCGTCCATCGGGAAGCGTTCGAACAGGCCGTCCTCGATCATCTTCTGGGCGCCGCCGAGATTTTCCTCGGCGGGCTGGAAGATGAAATAGAGGGTGCCGCGGAAGTCGCGGTTTTCGCTCAGGTGGCGGGCCGTGGCCAGCAGGATGGCGGTATGGCCGTCATGCCCGCAGGCATGCATGCGCCCGGCGGCGGTGGAGCGGTGGGGAACATCGCCCACCTCCTGCATCGGCAGGGCGTCCATGTCGGCGCGCAGCCCCAGGCTGGGGCCCTCGCCCTGGCGCAGCACCCCGACCACGCCGGTGCCGCCGAGGCCGCGATGGACCTCCAGGCCGAAGCCTTCCAGCAACTCGGCCACCCGCGCCGCGGTACGGTGCTCGGCGAAGCCCAGTTCGGGATGGGCGTGGAAATCGCGACGCCAGCTGCGGGCGTCGTTCAGCAGAGCTTGGTGAATGGTCATGGGTTACTCCAGGCTGGCGCCGTAGCCGAAGCCCGCGGCGGGGACGGCGGCGGTTTCCACCCAGACGCTCTTCACCTCGCTGTATTCGCGCAGGGCGTCGAGGCCGGAGGAACGGCCGTAGCCGCTCTCGCCGTAGCCACCGAAGGGCGAGCTGACGTGGATGGTCTTGTAGCCATTGACCCAGAAGGTGCCGGCGCGCACGCCACGGGCCACCCGGTGGGCGCGACCGACGTCGCGGGTCCAGACCGCCCCGGCCAGGCCGAAGCGACTGTCGTTGGCGATGCGGATGGCGTCGGCCTCGTCCTTGAAGGGAATGGCCACCACCACCGGCCCGAAGATCTCTTCCTGGGCGCAAGCCAGGCCGTTGTGGCCGGCCAGCACGGTGGGATTGACGTAGTAGCCGGTCCCGGCCGGCAGCGGCTCGACGCCATTCGCCACGTGCCGCGCGCCCTCGCCCAGGGCGCCCTCTACCATCCGGCGCACGTGGGCGAATTGCTTGGCGTTGTGGATCGGGCCGATCTGGGTCTCGGGATCGCTCGGGTCACCCACCTTGAACTGGCTGGCGGCGCGGGCTACCGCCTGGATGAAGCGCTCGTAGATGGACTCCTGCACCAGCAGCCGCGAACCGGAGACGCAACTCTGGCCGGCGCCGGAGAAGATCGCCGCCTGGGCGCCGCGCACGGCCAGATCCAGGTCTGCGTCCTCGAAGACGATGTTGGCCGACTTGCCACCCAGCTCCAGCACCACCGGGATGCAGCGCTGAGCCGCGGCGGCGGCGATGTGGCGGCCGGTAGCCGGCGAGCCGACGAAGACCACCTTGCGGATGTCGGCGTGGGCGATCACCTGCTGGCCCACGGTATGGCCCTGGCCGGCGAGGACGTTGACCAGGCCCTTGGGCGCGCCGGCGCGCTCCACCAGCACGCCGAGCTGCAGCGAGGTCACCGGGGTCAGCTCGGAGGGCTTGAGGATCACCGCGTTGCCAGCGGTGATGGCCGGGGCGATCTGCCAGCCACCGGTGAAGATGGGCGCGTTCCAGGGGGTGATCTGCAGCACCGTGCCCAGGGGTTCGTAGGTCACGTAGTTGAGGTGGCTGGTGGGCACCGGGATGACTTCACCGTGCAGCTTGTCGGCCCAGCCAGCGTAGTACTCGAACATCTCGGCGACCTTGAGCACCTCGACGCGCGCATCGCGGATCGGCTTGTTGGCGGTCAGGGATTCCAGCTGCGCCAGGGCCTCGGCTTCCTCGCGGATCAGGGCGCCGACGCGATAGATGACGCGGCCGCGGGCTTGGGCGGTCAGGGCGCGCCATTCCTCGCGCGCCCGGCGGGCGGCGGCATCGGCGCGCTCGACCACGGCCAGGTCGGCATCGGGGTAGCTGTAGGCGAGGCTGTCGTCATGGGCGTTGCGGACCTTGACCTGCTCGCCGCTACCGTCGACGAATTCACCGTCCACAAAGCTTGCGACCTGCTGGCGGTCGCCCCAGAAAGGCTTGAGCAACTCCAGAGTCTTGGCGTTCATCATCATCATTCCCCCTTGCCGAACAGGTCTTCGCTGGTGCGTCGCGCGATGGCGCAGAAATCCTCGCCATCGGCCAGGGTCTCGGCACTGGCCGCCCAGGCCCGGGCGGTGGCCGCGGCCAGCGGCAGGTCGAGGCCGAGTTCGGCGATGAGGTCACGGGCCAGGCCCACGTCCTTGCGCATCAGGCCCATGGTGAAGCCGGAGTCGTAGGCCTTGTTCAGCACCCAGGTGGGGAACATGCCCTGGCTGGCGGCGCTGCGCCCGGAGCCGGCGTTGATGCCTTCGATCAGCTTTTCCGGGGCGACCCCGGCACGAGCGGCCAGGGTCACCGCCTCGGCGGTGGTGATCAGGTGCGCCGCAGCGAGCAGGTTGTTGGCGATCTTGGCGATGTTGCCGGCGCCCACGGCGCCGATGTGCACCCGGGTCGCACTCATGGCTTCCAGCGCCGGCAGCGCCTTGGCCAGGGCCGCTTCGCTGCCGCCGATGACCATGGTCATGGTGCCGGCCGCGGCACCGGCCGGACCGCCGGACACCGGGGCATCGAGGAAGTCAGCGCCAACCTCGGCGAAGGCCGCCGCCACCCGGCGGCTGGTCTCGGGGGTGGAGGTAGTGGTGTCGACCACCACGGTGCCGGGCCGCACCTGACCGACCAGCCCCGCCTCGCCCAGGCACACGGCCTCGACATGCTCGGCCTTGGGCAACGACAGCACGATCACCTCGCTGACAGCGGCCAGGGCCGCCAGATCGCCGGCGATGGCCACGCCCTGGGCAGCGACCCGCTCGCAGGCGGCGCTGGAGGGGTCCAGCCCAATGACCGGCACGCCCTTGCGCGCCAGGGTGATCGCCATGTTGCCGCCCATGTTGCCGAGTCCGATGACCCCGACCTGCCTGCCCATGCCCTGCTCCTCTGCGTACGAATGACTGGCGACCGGCCCATTAGCCAGCCTGTGAGGATCGAGTATGGGAGGCCCCAGGCATCACCACCAATACGGCATTCGGTCTTTCATGTTGCGTAAAAGGCAACGGCAGACGGGCTGGCCTGACGGCGACAGCACCAGCATCGTGCATGCCCTTATTCGCCCGCTCGCACCCGCCCCATCCTGGTGCAACAGCAGAATCCTGAGCGATCGGTCAAGCGGCCCGAGCCCAGCAACCATGCGGCCCCAGGCCCCCTGGCACAAATCCTGAAATGACGATCGCCGGGCCCAGAGCCCAGCCCAACAACAGCGCACGTTCGCCAGGAGCCATTCGCATGAAGCGCCGCCCTCTTCTCAAGACCACCCTCGCCGCCAGCGCCCTGCTCATGAGCGGCCTGTTCCCCTGGAGCGCCGCCCACGCTGCGGACACCATCAAGGTCGGCATCCTGCATTCGCTCTCCGGCACCATGGCCATCTCCGAGACTTCGCTCAAGGACATGGCGCTGATGACCATCGACGAGATCAACGCCAAGGGAGGGGTACTGGGCAAGAAACTCGAACCCGTGGTGGTCGACCCGGCCTCCAACTGGCCGCTGTTCGCCGAGAAGAGCCGCCAGC
>CAUQPA010000163.1:0-7841 GCA_963519325.1 uncultured Pseudomonas sp.
GTTCAAGGGCACCGACGTGGATCAGCCACGCAACCTGGCGAAATCGGTGACCGTGGAATAAACCCAGGTTCCACGTGGAACGCTCGCGGAGCCAAGCCAGTGCGGAGGCCGGTAAGCCGAGGGTACCGTCCCTGGCATGGCCTCCGAGCAAGCTGGGCTCCAGGCACTGGTTGAGGTGTACAGTGGGCCCGAGGGTAGGCGTCCCTGCCTGAGCGCAGGCTACCCCGGTGATTCAAGGAAAGGTGTCCAGGCGAGGTGAAGGGATGTCGCTCCACGATTGGTTGGGTTTCGTCGCAGTCGCCCTGCTGGTTACCCTCACGCCGGGTCCCGGGGTGATCATGGCGCTCTCCAACTCGGTGGCCTACGGGCCGCGGCGGGCGATGCTCGGCTCGATCGGCAATGCCCTTGGCTTGCTGGTGATCTCGACCGCCACCAGTGCCGGCCTGGGGGTGCTGCTGCAAGCCTCGGCTAGCGCCTTCCTGCTGCTCAAGGTACTGGGCGCGAGCTACCTGATCTACCTGGGCTTCCGGCAATGGCAAAGCCGTACCAGCGCCTTCGACGGCCTCGACCAGCCGGCAAGGCGGGCGCTGTCCAACCGCAGACTGCTGTTCAACGGCGTCTTGGTGGCGCTGACCAACCCCAAGGCGATTCTGTTCTTCGCCGCGTTCCTGCCACAGTTCATCCGCTCGGGCGGTGACTCGCACGCCCAGCTGGGTATTCTCGTCTTGACCTTCGCCGCCTGCTCGATGCTTTCCCATGGCTGCTATGTGACCCTGGCCCGGGTGCTCCGGCGCCAGCTCGCCGCGCCCAGTCATGCCCGCCTGATGAACCGGCTGTTCGGCGCTTCCTTCGTGGCCTTGGGGGCGAGTCTGTTCACCGTTCAGGCCAAGGTAGCCTGAGTAGCGCTCCGGGCTCTCCCCGGCGCTGGATGCTGGAATCCGTCAGGGTACCCGCCAACTGCCCCGGTTCTGCTGGACACAGGCGACGGCCAGGAAACGCCCGTCGCCGGGTTCACCGTAGTAGTGGATGTCCTGCCGATAGGGCACACCCGGGCTGCGAGCACCCTGGCAGATGCCGATCTCGCCCACCGGGCACCGCGCGACGAAGCGGACCTCGGTCTGCTGGCCCTTGAGCTGGGGTTGGCAGAAGCCCTCACGGAACAACTGGGCGGGGATGTCGATGTTGCTCTGGCAGACCTGCACGTCCACACTGCCCTGGCGACTGCGGATCACGCAGGCATCGGCGAGCGCCAGTGACGGCAACAGGGCCAGGGTAATCAACAGTCGCCGCATTCCAGCCAACCTCCCAGACGAAACCGCCACTCTAGCATTCGACCTTTCGCCATGCGCCTAGCCGATATCAAGACCCATGTGATCGCCGGTCCCCTGGGCGCCGGCAAGACGACCCTGATCCGCCAGCTGTTCGACCAGCGTCCCGATGACGAGCGCTGGGCCATCCTGGTCAACGAATTCGGTCAGATCGGCCTTGATGCAGCGCTCATGACCACCACTGACGACGGCCTAGCCATCGCCGAGGTGCCGGGTGGTTGCCTGTGCTGCGTCCAGGGTGTACCCCTGCAGGTGGCCCTGACCCGCCTGCTGCGGCGGGCCCGGCCACAGCGACTGTTCATCGAACCCTCCGGCCTGGGGCATCCGGCCAGTCTCTATCGCCAGCTCCAGGCACCGCCCTGGACCGGCGTGCTGACCCTGCAGCCGCTGGTCTGGGTCGTGGACGCCCGGCAACTGGTCGGCGGCCAGCCACTGGCGGCCGCCCAGCAACAGGCCCTGAAGCTGGCCGGCCTGCTCGTGCTCAACAAGAGCGAGGACCTGGATCGCACGATGCTGCCTCCGTCGCTGCGCGACCGGCCGCTGTACTGGACCTCGGGGGGCAGGATCACCCTGGAAGACTTGCCAGGGACGACCGCCACCGCGCCAGGAAGCGGTGAGCTACCCGAGCCGGTCGGCACCATGCCACCTCAGGCACTGTTGCTGCCCGGTCGACCGCTGAGATTCAGCCATACGCAGGAAGGGCAGCATGCCCTCGGCTGGCGCTGGCATCCGAGCCATAGCTTCGCAGGTCCCGCGCTGCTGGCCCTGCTGGCGGAGCTCCCGGGTCTGCTGCGGTTGAAGGCCTGCCTGCAGTTGGCAGACGGCTGGCAGGCCTACAACGGGGTCGCCCTGGAGGGACGCTGGGAGCCGACCCTCTGGCGCAGGGACAATCGGTTGGAATTGATCCTGGCGGAAATGCCAGACCTAGAGGCCCTCGAAAAGGGGATACGCGGGACCATTCGCGACATTTGAGGTTGCCAAATTTGTTCAGTTAATGATAATGATTATTAAATTGACTTCCTCTGCGTATAGTTCCCATGGCTCCGACGCCCCTTGCCCGACCTGAACCGACCGTAGTCGCTGAGCGTTCCGACGGCGAACACGTCGAATCCATCCAAGGACCCAACAGGGCCGCCATGGTGGGCGATGTGGAACCGGTCGCCGGGGTCAACGCCAACCGTGGCGAGTCTTCCGCCACCATCCTGTCGTTCCGGATGCCGGAGCGAAACGAAGAGATCCTCACCCCAGCCCTCACCTCGGTAGGGGCCGCCGAGCCGGGTGAACAGCCGCCACGTGGCCGTGGTTGGGGCACTGCCTCGGCCCTGTCGCTGATCATGCATGCCAGCATGGCCGCGGCGCTGTTCCTGGTGGTTCAGACGCCCCCGGAGCTGAAGATCGCCAAGGGCGACGAGCCCATGCAGGTCAGCTTCATCCAGTTGCCCAAGCCGGTACCCGAGCCGCCCGCGCCGAATCCGGCACCGCCCGCGCCACCGCCGCCACAACCCGAACCGCCGCCGCCGGAGCCGCCCAAGCCCGCGGAGCCGCCGAAGCCGGTGGAGCCCCCCAAGCCGGTGGTGGAAAAGCCCAAACCCAAGCCCAAGCCCAAGCCGGTCGAGCATAGCCAGCAGAAGCCGCTGCCGAAGAAGGTCGAGCCCACGCCTGAACCCGTCGCCGAGGCGGCACCGACACCGGCGCCCGCGCCGGCCACCACGGCGGCACCCAGTCAGCCGACACCGGCGGCCGCGCCTGCCGGTCCGCCGAAGACGGCGGGCCTGCCGACCGGTAGCATCGATGACGCCGACATTCGGCCGATCAAGATGACGCCACCGGAGTATCCGGAAATCCTGCGTCGCCGTGGGGTAGGGGGCGAGGTGCGGGTGATGTTCACCGTGACCGCCGACGGGCGCCTCGCCGATATCCAGGTGCTGGAGGCCTCGAACAAGCAGCTGGAACGCGCCGTGCTCGACGTGCTCGGCGAATGGCGCTTCGCGCCGCGGGTATCCGGCGGCCAGATCGTGCCGCGCAAGGCCACCAAGACCTTCAACTTCAAGATCCAGCGCCGCTAGACCGCGGAGCCTTCGGGCTCCGCCTCGGCCTCGCCGGGCCGTTCCAGGCCCAGGTAGCGGAACATGCCATGGGCGATTTCGCGTTCGCCCATGATCACCTCGTCCACGCCATGACTTTCCAGATGCCGGATCTCGTCGTCATGGTGCGCGCGGGCGAGGATGTGCAGGTCCGGGGCCAGCTCGCGGGCCCGACGGGCGATCTCCGCCGCTTCGAAGCCATTGGGTATCGCCAGCAGCAGCGCCCGCGCTTCCTTGAGTTTCGCCCGGGCCAGCACCTTGTCCTGGGTCGCATTGCCCAGGATGGCCTTGAAGCCCTGCTGCCGTAAGGCCGTGACGTGGTCGGGCTCGTCGGCGATCACGATCAGGGGCGGACCCTCGCCACTCAGACGGTCGCAAATGTAGCGTCCCACCCGGCCATAGCCCACCAGCACCAGATGCCCCCTGTGCTGCACGGGATCGGGCTCGTCGTCGTCCAGCTCCGGGGCATGCTTGCCCTTGGCATTGATCAGCCGGCGGCCTTCGCGGCGCTCCATCCAGGGCTGCAGCAGATCGATGCCGTGGAACAGCAGCGGATTGAGGACGATGGAAATGATGGCAGCGGCCAGGATCAGGTCGTGAGCGCCTTGGTCGAGCAGCTTCAGCGATAGCCCGAGGCTGGCGAGGATGAAGGAGAATTCACCGATCTGCGCCAAGCTGGCGGCGATGGTCAGGGCCACGCTGAGCGGACGGCGATAGGCCAGGACGATGAGCGTCGCGGCGATGGATTTGCCGAAGACGATGACCGCTACCGTCGCCAGTACCGCCCAGGGTCGTTCCAGCAGGATCTCCGGATCGAACAGGCAGCCCACCGAGAAGAAGAACAGCACCGCGAAGGCCTCGCGCAGGGGCAGCGAGTTTTCCGCGGCATCGTGGCTGAGCTCCGATTCGTTGAGGACTATGCCGGCGAAGAAGGCACCCAGGGCGAAGGAGACGCCAAACAGCGAGGCCGAGCCATAGGCGATACCCATGGCGATGGCCAGGGTCGCCAGGGTGAAGAGTTCGCGCGAACCGGTGCGCACCACCCGCGCCAGCAGCCAGGGGATGAATCGCCGGCCCACCAGCAGCATCAGGGTGATGAAGGCACCGACCTTGAGCGCGGTGAGGCCCAGTTCCAGCCCCAGGCTCTGGCCGGGCTCCTCGCCGCCGTCGCCACCCAGGGGCCCGGCCAGGGCCGGCAGGATCACCAGGGCCAGCACCATCAGCAGGTCTTCCACGATCAGCCAGCCCACGGCGATGCGCCCGCGGCGGCTCTCCACCATCTGGCGCTCTTCCAGCGCCCGCAGCAGCACCACGGTACTGGCCACCGACAGGGACAGGCCGAAGACCAGGCCGCTTCCCAGCCCCCAGCCGAGGACATGGCTCACGCCCATGCCCATGAGGGTGGCCACGGCGATCTGGACGATGGCACCGGGGATGGCGATGCGTTTGACCGCCAGCAGGTCCTTGATGGAGAAATGCAGGCCCACGCCGAACATCAGCAGGATGACGCCGATCTCGGTCAGCTCCCTGGACAGTTCAGGGTCGGCGACGAAGCCCGGCGTATAGGGGCCGGCAATGACCCCGGCGAGCAGATAGCCGGCGATCGGTGGCAGCCGCAGGCGAGTGGCCAGGGTGCCGAAGACGAAGGCCAGGACCAGGCCGATCGCTAGGGTGGAAATGAGCGGGGTGTCGTGCGCCATGCGGGCTCCAGGGATTTGGATTGCCAGATCCTGGAGCCGCTGCCGTCGAACGACGGCGACCTAACCGGCAAAACTCAATAGGTTTCCTTGAGTGCCTGATAGCGCTCCTGAAGTTCCCGGCGGATCTGCCGGCGCTGCTGAGCCTGCACGCAACGACGCTTCTCGTCCGCCGTCACCGGTTCGAGCTGGGGAACCGGGCAGGATTTGCCGTTCTCGTCCACCGCCACCATGGTGAAGAAGCAGCTGTTGGTGTGGCGGACCGAACGCTGCTGGATGTTCTCGGTGATGACCTTGACGCCGATTTCCATCGAGGTGGTCCCGGTGTAGTTCACCGAGGCCAGGAAGGTTACCAGTTCACCGACATGCACCGGCTCGCGAAAGATCACCTGGTCCACCGACAGGGTCACCACATAGCGTCCGGCATAGCGGCTGGCACAGGCGTAGGCCACCTCGTCGAGGTGCTTGAGCAGGGCACCGCCATGGACATTGCCGGAAAAATTGGCCAGGTCCGGCGTCATCAGGATGGTCATGCTCAACTGGTGGTTGCCGGCTTCCATGGATGAATCCTCGAGGATAAAAGCGGTAGACGGCGCGCTGGCGCCGTCTGTCACAGCGGGATCAGCGGCCGGCGGACAGGCCGAAGTCGATCGGCAAATCGGCACCCGAGATGGCGGCGGCCTGGGGTTGGCAGAGGAAATAGACGAACTCGGCCACTTCCTCGGGTTGGATGAAGCGTGCGGTATCGCCCTGGGGATAGCGGTTGAGCAGGTTGCGCCGGTAGCCCGCGGGATCGCCGCTGCCATAGTGCGCCGCCTGGAAATCCAGCATGGGGGTATCGATGTCGCCCGGCGAGACGGCATTGACCCGCACGCCGTCGCGGGCGAGCTCCACCGCCAGGTTCTGGCTGAAGAAGCGCACCGCGGCCTTGGCCGCGCCATAGGCCGCCGCGCCGGCGATGGGTTGGCGGCCGGCCCCGCTGGCGACGTTGATGATGACGCCGCGGTTTTCCTTGAGGAAGGGGATGGCGGCCGAACACATGAAGAAGGTGGCCTTGAGGTTGACCGCCATTACCAGGTCGTAGTCCTCCTCGCTGAAGGTCTCCACCTCGCCCTCGCGCCAGATGCCGGCGGCGTTGATCAGGGCATCCAGCCGCCCGGTGCGGGCCAGCACCTTGCTCACCAGCGAGCGGCAGCCCTCGGCACTGGAAATGTCGGCGGTCACGCTGGAATCCAGGCCCACGATGCCGTTGAGTCCGTGCAGGCCTTCGGCATCGCGGTCGGCCGCGGCGACCCGCCAGCGGCTCTGGGCGAAGCGTTGCGCCAGGGCGCGGCCGAGGCCGCCCGCGGCGCCGGTGATCAGGACGACGGGAGTGCTCATGGGCATCCTCCAGAGTGATGGCCTTATCCAGACCCAGGCCAGGCGGGGTCGTTCAGTAGCGGCGGCGTTAGCTTTCCAGCCAGACGTCGCGGGCCCAGATCCACACCGAATCCCAGGATTCGTCGGTCAGGTCGCCATCTTCCCACAACAGCACCTCGCCTTCCTGGCTGACGCAGTAGTAGCCGTCATCGCTGGCGCAGAGCGGGATGTACTCGCGCGGCAGGCCTTCGTCCCAGGCGGTGGCGGCGACTTCCGGCAGATAGGTATGGGATTGGGGATCGGTGACCGTCACCGGCTCGATGCGGCCGTACACCACATCGCTGACGGTCAGCAGGAATTCGCGGAATTCCGGCGGCAGGCTGATGAGCAGTTCTTCCTCGATTTCGACCAGCAGGTCTTCGTCGGGCAGCTCCAGGGGCACGGGAACGGTTTCGTTTTCTTCACGCAGGCGTTCGATGACGTCTTCCATAGCAGGCCTCTCTCGAAATGCGCACCGGATGGGAAAAGAGGCGCGCAAGGTTAGCAGTTCAGTCCGGGATAACGGCAGCTTCCGCGTGGACTTGATAGCGGTTTCGAGAGATGGTCGGCATCGGCCCTAGACGAAAAAGCCCGGCTTAGAGCCGGGCTTTCGAAGGGCACGCCCGCATCAGGTGTTCTGGCGGATACCGGCCAGCAGCCAGGGCTGGTTCTCACCCGCCATGCGCTCCATGCGCCAGCTTTCGCTGAACGGCTGGCCCTGGTCGAAGCGCGATTCCTTGGATACACCGCTGAAGGTGATGGTGGCGATGGTCTTGCCTTGCAGGTCCTCGACCCCGTCCAGGGTGGCGTTCAGGTTCTCGATGTAGGTGGATTGGAAGCCTTCACCCAGGGTAGCGCGCTCGTCACGCAGCCACTGCAGCATCTGCGGGGTGACGAACTCGGCGATCTTGTCCATCTCGTTGGCGTCCCAGTGCTGCTGGAGGCTCATGAAATGATCGCGACCAGCTGCGACGAAGCGCTCGGCATTGAACCAGCTCGGTGCATTGATCACCGGTGCAGCCCCTGCGGCGGCACCGCCGAACAGACCGCCGTTGGTGGGCTGGTTCGGCATCTCGCGCTGCATCGGCGCATGACCGGCAACGGCGGGCTGGGGACCGGCCTGCTGCTTGCGGCGGGCGAGGAGGCGGAAGATCACGAAGGCGATGAGCGCCAGGATCAGGAAGTCGAAGAACTGGAAGCCTTCGAAGCCGTCACCCATGAACATCGAGGCCAGCAGGCCACCGGCGGCGATACCGGCCAGCGGGCCGAGCCAGCGCGAAGCGCCACTGGGACGGGCGGCGGCGGCAGCGCCAGCACCGGCGGCAGGGGCAGCC
>CAUQPA010000164.1:0-7815 GCA_963519325.1 uncultured Pseudomonas sp.
GCCCAGGAGGGTGCGCGCCTGGTGCTGGGCGCGCGCCGGCTCGACCGTCTGGAGGCCCTGGCGGCGGAGTTGCAGGCCACCGGCGCCCAGGTGGCGGTTCAGGCCACCGACGTGACCCAGGCCGAGCAGGTCCAGGCGCTGGTCGACCTGGCCCTGGACCGATACGGCCGGGTCGACGTCATGCTCAACAACGCCGGACTGATGCCGCATTCGCCGTTGGACCGGCGGCGGCTGGAAGACTGGGACCGGATGATCGACGTCAACATCAAGGGGGTGCTCTATGGCATCGCCGCGGTCCTGCCGACCATGCAGGCGCAGCAGAGTGGCCATATCATCAATGTCTCTTCGGTCGCCGGTCACAAGGTCCGCGCGGGCAGCACCGTCTATTCGGCCACCAAGCATGCGGTGCGGATCATCTCCGAGGGCCTGCGCCAGGAGGTCAAGCCCTATGGCATCCGCACCACCATCCTCTCGCCCGGCGCCGTGGCCACCGAGTTGCCCAACAGCATCAGTGAGGCAGACGTCGCGGAGAACGTCCGCAAGCTCTATGAGCTGGCCATTCCCGCCGATGCCTTCGCCCGGGCGGTGGTCTACGCCCTGAGCCAGCCAGACGACGTGGACATCAACGAAATCCTCTTCCGGCCGACGCGCCAGGAGTACTGACCTCGCGGCTTCAACCGGCCTGGCGGGTTCGCAATCCCAGCCAGGCGGCCTCGACCGCCGCCAGATCGGCAGGCGGGATGAGCTGGGCGGGAATGCGGCTGCTAGGCGACAGATTGAAGACCTGGCGGCCCTCGGCGGTCATGACGTCCTGCATGACCTTGAACCCGGGCAGGATACGACTGTACAGGTGCTCTTCCAGGCCGCAGGGGGATCTTGGCCGCGTACTGCCTTCGTAGAAGCGCGGGGCCTGCGCGTTGAGATCGACACCGGCGAGATAGATCTCGGTGAAGCCCAGGTGATAGGCCAGTTGCAAGGCGATGAAGGCAACGGTACGGACATCGAAGATGCCGTAGTCCATGTCCCGACTGAAACCTATGTCGCGCGCCCGCCGACTGAGCAAGGTCAGCGTGCGTTCGGCTTGGTCGCGCTCCCGCCCGAGGTAGTGTTCCAGACGGGTACTGGGCGCTCGGCGCAACGCGTGAGCCTTGGCCTGCCGGCTTCCCGCCAGCCTTTCGATCGCCTCGGGCCACAAGGCCAGCCGTTGCGCCTGCTCGAGCCCACGCTCATAGAGATCGGGTTGCTGCTCGGCGAAGCTCAGGTCGCTGCACACGTAGAAGAGCGGGCGGATGCCGCTCCCACTCAGCTTGGCAATGGCGCCGTTCATGGTGATGATCGGCACCCCCTGCCAGGCGTCCAGGCTGAGTTCGCCAGCCGAAGGTCCGGAGGCCAGCAGCAGCACCGGGCCGCGTTGACTGTTGCGCAGTGACGCGAAGTCCTGGCTCACAGGGGCACGCCGCCTGCAGCCGCGTCAGCCCGGACCGTGGAAAAGCTAGGCGAAAACTGATCGAGCGGCATACCTACCAGCTCCTGACAAGGTAACGGTGGACGTCATTTGTCATACATGATCGATTGCACCGCTCGAAAAAATAACCGGGCACAATAAGGGTTCACGCGACCAAGGCTACACTTTGTCGATTAGGACTCACTTAAGGCGCCGGTATCGCTGTCCGCTCGTTGGCGATCAGACAGCCTATTCGCGAGCCGGGCCGATTCGAGACTGGCGAGGGCTTTTGGGGATCAGGAGATCGGCAAAGGTTGCTATTCTCCGAGGATGACGCCGCCGACCGCTCATATTGCCGCCCACTGGCAGCGTGCCGCTCATAGGCCTGGGGACGACAGGCCACACTGGGTAGCTGTAGCTACCCTCGGCGAGCGAAGCTACGGCACAGACAGGCTCCCTCCGCGGCTCGCGATAGCCCCTTTGCCAAGTGAGGCAGGCCCTCCAAGCCGGAGGACCTGCCCTCGCCGCGGACCTCACTGCACCCACCCGGGCGCAGCAGAGGGCGTGAGGCGTGGCGCCGCACTGGCGACTAGGTTCTGTACGAGAAACGCCTAAGCTCGGTGATGCCTGGTTGAACACGGCCTGGATCGCCAGCCCGACCTAGGCGGCCCGGTCGCACTGCGCATTTACCGCTCGTGAGCTCGTGCGCGAGCCCGGTCGTGCGCGAGCCTGATCCGCTTGCCCAGCGTTTTCCGGAGCCGCCCAGGCCAAGCCCGACTTTCGCTCGATGACGTTTCGTACAGAACCTAGGAACCCCGGTAGGTACTAAAGCCGTAGGGGCTGAGCAACAGCGGGATATGGTAGTGCTGCTCCGGCTGGGTGACGTCGAACACCACCGGGATCTCGGGGAAGAAGGCGCTGCGGCCCTGCTGGCGATAGTAGTCGCCGGTCTTGAAGACCACGCGGTACTCACCCTTCTCGAAGGTCTTCTCCGGAGGGAACAGCGCCGGTACCCGGCCCTGCTCGTTGGTGATCTCTTCCGCCAGCGGCTGCCAGCCCTGCCCTACCACCTGGCGCTCCAGGGTCACGTGCACCCCGGCCGACGGCTTGCCGTCTTCCAGGTTGAGCACATGGACACTCAGGGGATTGGGTGCGGCAACCGCGAAGCTGGACAGGGCCAGGCCAGACAACAGCACGAACGTCTTCATGGAGATCTCCTTCAAGGATGGGAGGTGAGGTTGAGGTGTTCAGCGGCCGCCAGCGCACAGCGCTCGTCCGCACCGCCACCGCCGGCTCCGGCGATGCCGAGGGCACCGACCAGTTGGTCGCCTTCATAGAGCGGGATGCCACCGCCCAGCAGCAGCAACTCGGGCAGGGTGACGAGATTGGCGGCGTCCGGGTTCTGCCGGGCACGCTCGGCCAGCGCCTGCGAAGGCGTGCGGGTGGAAAGCGCGGTGAAGGCCTTGCGCCGCGCCGCCTCGGTGTTGTGCGGCCCGACGCGGGTATCACGCTGCAGCAGGATCGTCTGGCCACTGCGATCGAGTACCGCGAGCGCGGCGCTGCAGGGCGCGGCCTGTGCCAGCCGCTGGGCGGCATCAAGGTCGAGATCGGGGTGCTGCGGCAAGGCGGCCTGTGCCTGAGCGAAAGTAGTGCTCAGCAGCACGGCGGTTAAAAGAGAAGGAAGGCGCGACATGATTCGAGGTCCAGGAGATGACCTCGCCAACTTATCCTGATCATTCGGTCAGGAACGGGCACTGCAGCATGACAATTTTGTCAATTTGATCAGGTAGATAGCTGTCCGTATAGCACCGCTTTACCTCTTACCCTCCGCTCGGAATTACCTGCTTGGCTGCAAGTGGAGAAAGCGCGCGAGTGATGGTATCCCGCTTGCCCCCTCGTCATTGCCAGGAGAAGCCAGGCCGCCCTCCGGCGCGCGCTAGGCGTTTCCCTCCTTGCGGGCGGACAAAATGGCTATCCACGCCGTATCGGTGAAACGGTCCAGTATTCAGGTGGATAGCCTTGGCTACCGTTTGCTAGGGCATAGCCTTCTGGCGTGCTAAAACACATTCTGGCGATTCGCCCACTAGGGCCCGGTAAACCTCTGGTGCAGTAGCACCTTCAGTGTTGATCAAGAGGACGCGTGACTCACGCTTCAGGCCAACTTGTTCGGCTAAAACGGGATTGGTAGCCAAGCGCAAGAGCCCTGCCATTCCGGCCGCTCCAGACTCCCCGGATACGATAGCTATGTCGCTTGCGCTGCCACGTGCCAGATGCCGCATTGCTTCGATGGCCTCGTCATCCTCTATTGTCATGAAAAAATCGATGCAGGAATCTAAGAACCTCCATGCAAGCGGCGATGTTGCGCCGCAGGCGAGGCCTGCCATCACCGAGTCGACCGAGCCCGTCGCCACTGCCGCCTGGCCGGAGATAGCACTCTGGTAAAGACAATCCGCCTGCGTTGGCTCAACGACTACAAAAGTTGGTCGCTCTGCGCCATAAAGCTCCCAAAGATAGCTAGCAACCCCTGCTGCCAGACCGCCCACTCCTCCTTGAAGAAATACATGAGTGACCTCTCGGTCAACTACCTCACTAACTTCAGCCGAAATGATGCCGTAGCCCTGCATCACATCACGAGGAATCTCTTCGTAGCCGTCGTAGGAGGTGTCGGATACCACTAGCCAACCCTTCGCTTTTGCCAGCGCGGCAGCGTCTTCCACCGAATCGTCGTAATTACCGCTGATTCGCACAATTTCAGCACCGTAAGCGGCGATTGCCTCTTCTCGCTCGACACTCACGTTCGCATGCAGCACGATGACGCAGCGGCAACCAACGCTCTGAGCCGCCGCCGCAAGTGCCCTCCCATGATTACCGTCGGTTGCGCTAATCACAGTGAAATCCGCCAATGCGCCGCGATACCTGCCAGCTAGCAACCCACGGGCGTCGAAACGCTGCGCTGGAAATTCGCGCAGGATCAAACGCACCAAGGCAATCGGCGCACCGAGTGCTTTGAAGCTTCCCAGCACTGAACGCTCCGACTCATCTTTGACCATGACTTCGGCAACGCCTACCGCAGCTGCAGTATCTGGTAGGGAATACAGTGGTGTTGCGCTACCGCGTATCAGCGGCCAGTCCGCAAGCCAAGAGCGGCTTTCGTCGGCTTTGCCAATGCTCATTACCCGCTGTAGTGCTGGCGGATATTGCTCATTGGTTGCTTTAGGGTTGGCGATCAGCATGGGGAAACTCCTACGCAAGACGTGGCTATCCCTATCTGGCGCGGCAGATAGAGTCGAACGGACAGAAAGGTTTAAGTACGGATGAGTCGATGTAGGACGACGTCCAGCAATACCTCTGCTCCTTTAAGCAGCTGATCGTCGTTCGTATGTTCCAGAGGGTTATGGCTGATTCCTCCGCGGCTGGGCACGAAGATCATTGCCGCAGGGGCGATACGGGCGATCATCTGGGCATCGTGACCGGCACCCGAGGTCATACGGCGGTAGCTCAGGCCCTTCCGTTTTGCTGAAGCTTCGATCTCGTCAGCTAGCCCGGGGTCGAACGTCACGGGTTGGAATCGGACCAACCGCTCGCAACTAACCTCGACCCCCTCCTCTTCAGCAATGGCTATGAGGAACTGGTTCAGTCGATTCTCTGCGGCTGAAAGCTCTGCTTCGTCAGGGTCACGTAGATCAACGGTGAACGAGGCTTGGCACGCGATTACATTGATGACGTTTGGCTCAAGGCTCATCGAGCCGACGGTGGCCAGCGTGGTGCCCCCCGAAGCACGGGCAATCTCGCGCAACTCTGCGATCACTGCCCCAGCGACGTAACCGGCATCGTGGCGGAGTGCCGTCGGTGTAGTGCCGGCATGATTGGCCTTGCCCGTCACTCTTATCTTTTGCCAGGAAATACCTTGTAGGTTCTCGACGACGCCGATCAGCGTATCTTCCGCCTCGAGAATTGGACCTTGCTCAATGTGCAGCTCGAGATATTCGTGTGGCACTATCGATCCTGGTTCGAGATCGCCCGCATAGCCAATTCGCCGCAGTTCATCGCCGAGCCGGGTACCGTCAGTACCTATGGTAGATAATGCCTCATCAAGGCCCAAGCCTCCGGCGTACACGAGCGAGCCCATCATGTCCGGCTGATAGCGCACGCCTTCTTCGTTGGTGAAGGCAGCTACAGTGAGTGGCCGGTCCGGAACCATTCCGGCTTCGCGATATGCCCTGGCCACAGCCAATCCGGCCAAGACGCCGTAGCACCCGTCGAATGCCCCAGCGTTGGTTACCGTATCGATGTGCGACCCAATCATGAGCGGCGCCTGTTCGTCAGCTTCGCCCTCAGTGTGGAGCGTGCCGAAGATATTCCCGATTCGGTCGATTCGTACGTCCAACTCAAGCTCTTGCATCCAAGCGAGCAACTGATCACGCCCGGCCTTTTCGGCATCGGTAAGGGCAATGCGCGTCCGGCCGCCGTTGACCCTATCAGTGCCGATCTCTCCTAATAAGCGGATCTGCTGAAGCAGACGTGCCTCGTTGAGACGTAGTGTTCTACCGACATGCATCGCACTCTCCAACCGCAATTACAGGGCTTTGAATTCCTAGCCAAAGGTATTCGCACCACTGGAGGCAAAAGACCGAAATCGAGGGTGTAGATGAATTTCAATTACGATTTTGCGATGATTTGCTTAATTTCATTCAGAGCGACAGTGCATGGGTCTCGATCGGTTCGATTTGGCGCTTTTAGACATAGTGCAACGCGACGCCACTACTTCCCAGCAAGACATGGGCGTAGCGGTAAATCTCTCTTCTGCTGCGGTGAACCGCCGCTTGAAGAAGATGAACGATGACGGCGTCATCCAGAGGACGGTATCGATCGTGGATCCCGTACATCTGGGCTATCCGCTGACTGTGATCACGCAGGTGGAGGTAGAAAGTGAACGTCTAGATTTACTAGATGGCATGAAGCGCACCTTCCTGGCTCGTCCAGAGGTGCAGCAATGCTATTACGTTACTGGAGAGTGTGACTTTGTCCTCGTCATCCTGGTGAAGAATATGGACCAGTACACCGAGATGACACGCGAGTTGTTCTTTGAAAACAACAATGTCAAACGTTTCAAGACACTCGTATCAATGTCGGTCATAAAAACGGGACAGAACGTTCCCACTTTGGAATAGCGCATCCGGCGGTTTAAATAGATGCGTTGTTGGAGCTATTATCGGAGGTAGCTCCCGCCATTGATATCAAGCGTAGCGCCGTTCAATGAGCGTTGCGAAGTCCGTAGAACAAAGGCTACCAATTCGGCAAGTTCTTCCAGCGCAACAGCCTGGCCTATCGGAATATCCCGCGTCACAGCTTCCTGACCGTGAGTCGCCATGAAGCTTTCTGCCATTTCGGTACCCACCCAGCCAGGCGCTATGGCTACCGCAGTGATCCCATCAGCGCCGAATGAGCTAGCAATTGACTTGGTCAGATTGATGAGTGCCGCTTTCGACGCCCCATACTGCATGGCATCAGCGGAATAGCCCCGCTGTCCTGCCCGGCTTGCCATATTGACGATGCGGCCACCTCCATTCGACTTGAAATGGATTATGGCCTGCTTGCATAGGTCCGCAGCGGCGAAGAAATTGATCTGAAACTCTCTCCGCCAAGCCTTCTGCCATTCCGCCTGGTCAGCCTCCACCGAAACCTCGTTGCGGACGCCTGCATTGTTCACCAAGGCATCTATACGACCCGCGATCGCCATAACCTGGTGCCACAACTCAAGAGGTCCACCTTCAGTTCCCAGATCGCCACAGACGAGGTGCCCTGCGCCACCGATACTGTCGAGCAGATGCTCGGCACGTCCTTTGTCTCTACCGTAATGGATGATGACCTTGGCTCCTTGACCAGCTATTTGCCGAACGATGGCACCGCCAATGTCGCCAGATGCGCCAGTGACCAATACCGTCTGACCAAGCAAGGGTTTGTTCATCTTTTTCTCTGGCAATAAGCGTTTAAAAAGAAAGCATGCGCTGGGCCACACGCCGCTCCGCTAGCCAAGACGAAGTGCCTCAAGAAGCGGCTTGAGCCACAGCCATCGAGGAAATTCATGCGTGAGAGCAAAGCGTCTACTTGCCTCAAATCAAAAGGCAACCAGGACGTTGGATAGTGCTGACGCAGCAACGCTGGCGCCTGTGACGCCAGCATTGCCGCTACCCGTTTGACTCAGCCGTTGCTGGGGAAGGCGAATTGCGACGCCTCCAGGGCCTCGCGCTGCGGCCAACGCTGGGTGATGGTCTTGCGCCGGGTGTAGAAGCGCACGCCGTCGGGGCCGTAGGCATGGAGGTCGCCGAACAGCGAGCGTTTCCAGCCGCCGAAGCTGTGGTAGGCCACCG
>CAUQPA010000165.1:0-7799 GCA_963519325.1 uncultured Pseudomonas sp.
GGCATGACGCCAGCCAAGCTGATGCGGCGCATCGTGCTGCCCCAGGCGCTGCAGGTGCACAAGGCCTTCGGCGAGCTGGACATCCTCAAGGGCGTGACCCTGGAGGTCCGTCGCGGCGAGGTGGTGGTGCTGATCGGCGCCTCCGGCTCCGGCAAGACCACCTTCATCCGCTGCCTCAATCACCTGGAAGACATCCAGGGCGGCACCATCCGCGTCAACGGCGAACTGATGGGCTTTCGCGAGCGCCCCGACGGCAGCCGGGTGCGCGACTCGGAACGCAACATCGCCCGGCGCCGCCGCGACATCGGCATGGTCTTCCAGAGGTTCAACCTGTTCCCGCACATGACGGTGCTGGAAAACATCATCGAGGCGCCCATCCAGGTGCTCGGCGTGGCGCGCGCCGCTGCCGTGGAGCAGGCCCGCGCCCTGCTCGCCCGGGTGCGGCTGTCCGACAAGGCCGAGCACTATCCGGCGCAACTTTCCGGTGGCCAGCAGCAGCGCGTGGCCATCGCCCGCGCCCTGGCCATGAAGCCCCAGGCCATGCTGTTCGACGAACCCACCAGCGCCCTCGACCCGGAAACCGTCGGCGAGGTGCTGCAGGTGATGAAGGAGCTGGCCGAGGACGGCATGACCATGGTGGTGGTGACCCACGAGATGGGCTTCGCCCGCGAGGTGGCCGACCGCGTAGTGGTGCTGCACCAGGGCGAGCTGATCGAAGAAGGTCCGCCAGCCCAGGTATTCGGCAATCCCACCCACCCGCGTACCCGCGAATTCCTCAGTCGCGTGCTCTGAGCCGCCACTGGTCTTGAAGATGACGAGCCTGCCATGCTGAATTTCTCCGCCCACGATTATCCCTACGCCTCCCAACGCCAGAGCGTCTTCGCCCGCAATGGCATGGTCGCCACCTCCCAGCCACTGGCGGCCGAGGCCGGCATCGCCATGCTGCGCCAGGGCGGCAACGCCATCGACGCGGCCATCGCCACCGCCGCGGCCCTGACCGTGGTGGAGCCCACTGGCAATGCCATCGGCGGCGACGCCTTCGCCCTGGTCTGGGTCAAGGATAAGCTGCACGGCCTGGACGCCAGCGGTCATGCCCCGGCCAGCCTGGACATCGCCACGGTCAAGGCCGCCGGCCACCAACGCATGCCGGTGCACGGCTGGCTGCCGGTGACGGTGCCGGGGTGCCCGGCAGCCTGGGCCGAGTTGTCGCGGCGTTTCGGCAAGCTGCCCTTCGCCACCCTGTTCGAGCCCGCCATCGCCCTGGCCCGCGACGGCTTTCCGGTTTCACCGGTGGTCGCCCACCAGTGGCGCATCGCCCAGGCCGAGTACCAGGCCAGCCGGGATAAGTCGCCCGAACTGGAAGCCTGGTTCGATACCTTCCTCATCGACGGCAAGGCCCCCGTCGCCGGCCAGCTGTTCCGCAACCCGGCCCAGGCGCGCACCCTGGAAGAACTGGCTCAGACCCAGTGCGAAAGCTTCTATCGCGGCGCCCTCGCCCAGCGCCTGGCCGCCCATGCCGCCGCCAGTGGCGGCCACCTGACCTCGGACGACCTGGCCAGCTACAGGCCGCGCTGGGTGGAGCCGATCAAGGTCGACTACCGCGGCTACCAGGTCTGGGAAATCCCGCCGAGCGGCCAGGGCCTGATCGCCCTCATGACCCTGAACATCCTCAAGGGCTATGACTTCGACCAGCGCGACAGCCAGCTCACCTGGCATCGCCAGCTGGAGGCCATGAAGAAGGCCTATGCCGATGGCCTGCACTACATCACCGATCCCGAGCACATGAGGGTCGCCGCCAGCGTCCTGCTGGACGACGCCTATGCCGAGCGCCGTCGCGCCGAGATCACCGACCAGGCCCAGCCGCCGCTGCACGGCGATCCCCAGGCCAGTGGCACCGTCTACATCGCCACCGCCGATGGCGAGGGCAACATGGTGTCCTTCATCCAGAGCGCCTACCACGGCTTCGGCTCCGGCGTGGTGCTACCCGACAGCGGCATCGGCCTGCAGAATCGCGGCTCGGAATTCAGCCTGGATGCCGCGCATTCCAACGCCCTGGCGCCGGGCAAGCAGACCTTCCACACCATCATCCCGGGCTTTTTGACCCGGGGTGACGTGCCCATCGGACCCTTTGGCGTCATGGGGGGCTACATGCAACCCCAGGGGCATGTGCAGATGGTGATGAACCTGGTGGACTTCGGCCTGAATCCGCAGGCGGCGCTGGATGCGCCGCGCTGGCAGTGGCTGGGGGAGATGAAGGTCGGCATCGAGCAGGCGGCTTCCCGCGCCCTGGCCAGTGGCCTGGCGCGGCGCGGCCACCAGATCGAGATCGCCCACGACTCCACCGACTTCGGTCGCGGCCAGATCATCGTCCGCGATCCGGAAACCGGCGTGCTCTGCGGCGGCACCGAGCCGCGCGCGGATTCCCATATCGCGGTCTGCTGACCGGCGGGGAAAGCCCCGCCCGGACACGGGCGGGGCGCGACCTCAGAGCGCGATACCGGCTGCCCGGGCGCGCGCCGCGTGCAGCTTGCGATAGCTGTCGATCAGGCGCAGGTGCTTGTCGATGCCTTCCAGCTTGAGGCTGGTGGGCGTCAGGCCATGAAAGCGTACCTCGCCCGAGACGGAACCCAAGGCAGCATCCAGGCGCTCGCTGCCAAACATGCGCCGGAAGTTGACCTCGAAGTCGGCCAGCTCCAGTTCGTCGTCCAACTCGACTTCCAGCACCGCATTGAGCGCCTGGTAGAACAGGCCGCGCTCCAGGGTGTTGTCGTTGAACTGCAGGAAGGTCTCCACTTCTTCCTTGGCCTCTTCGAACTGCTGCAGTGCCAGGTGGATGAGCAGCTTGAGCTCCAGCAGGGTCAACTGGCCCCAGACGGTGTTCTCGTCGAATTCCACGCCGATCAGGGTGGCGATGCGGGTGTAGTCGTCCACCTGGGTGTCGTCCAGGCGTTCGAGCAGGGATTCCAGCGCCGCCTCGTCCAGGCGGTGCAGATTGAGGATGTCCTCGCGCACCGGCAGGGCCTTGTTGGTGTTGTCCCAGATCAGATCCTCGACCGGATAGATCTCCGAATAGCCAGGCACCAGGATGCGACAGGCCGGCGCGCCCAGTTCCTCGTACACCGCCATGTAGGCTTCCAGATCTCGCTCGGCGAGAATGCCGAACAGGGTTGCGGCCTCCTGGGCAGTGGCGTTCTCGCCCTCGCTGGAGAAATCCCAGTCGACGAAGTCATGGTCGGCCTTGGCGCTGAAGAAGCGCCAGGACACCAGGCCGCTGGAATCGATGAAGTGCTCGACGAAGTTGTTCGGCTCCATCAGCGCCTGGCTCTCGAAGGTCGGCTGCGGCAGGTCGTTCAAACCCTCGAAGCTGCGGCCCTGCAGCAACTCGGTAAGGCTGCGCTCCAGGGCGATCTCCAGACGCGGATGGGCGCCGAAGGAGGCGAACACCCCGCCGGTGCGCGGATTCATCAGGGTCACGCACATCACCGGGAATTCACCGCCCAGGGAGGCGTCCTTGACCAGCACCGGAAAGCCCTGGGCCTCCAGGCCGCGGATGCCGTCGACGATGGCGGGATAGCGGGCCAGTACCTCTTCAGGCACATCCGGCAGCGCCAGCTCGCCTTCGAGAATCTCGCGCTTCACCGCCCGCTCGAAGATCTCCGACAGGCACTGCACCTGGGCCTCGGCCAGGGTGTTACCGGCGCTCATGCCGTTGCTGAGGTAGAGGTTCTCGATCAGGTTCGAGGGGAAGTACACCACCTCGCCGTCGGACTGGCGCACGAAGGGCAGCGCGCAGATGCTGCGCGCCACGTTGCCGGAATTGGTGTCGTACAGGTGCGAGGCGCGCAGTTCGCCTTCCGGATCGTAGAGCTTGCGGCAGTAGCGGTCGAGGATCTCACGGGGCAGTGCGTCCTTGGGACCCGGCTGGAACCAGCGCTCGGCGGGGTGGTGGACGAAGGCGGCGTTGCCGATGGCCTCGCCCCAGTACTGGTCGTTGTAGAAGAAGTTACAGTTGAGCCGCTCGATGAATTCGCCCAGCGCCGAGGCCAGCGCCGCTTCCTTGGTCGCGCCCTTGCCATTGGTGAAGCACAGCGCCGACTGCACATCGCGCAGGTGCAGCGACCAGACGTTGGGCACGATGTTGCGCCAGGAGGCGATCTCCACCTTCATGCCCAAGTCGGCGAGGATGCCGGAGAGCTTGGCGATGGTCTCTTCCAGCGGGCGGTCCTTGCCGGGAATGTAGGTCTGGCTGGTGGTATCGCTGGGCAACAGCAGGGCCTGGGCATCGGCGTCCAGATTTTCCACCGCCTCGATGATGAAGTCGGGGCCGGCCTGCACCGCCTTCTTCACGGTGCAGCGGTCGATGGAACGGAGGATGCCTTGGCGATCCTTGTCGGACAGATCGGCGGGCAGCTCGACCTGGATCTTGAAGGTCTGCTTGTAGCGATTCTCCGGGTCGACGATGTTGCTTTGCGCCAGGCGGATGTTATCGGTGGGAATGTCGCGGGTCTGGCAATAGAGCTTGACGAAATAGGCCGCGCAGAGCGCCGAGGACGCCAGGAAATAGTCGAAGGGCCCCGGGGCCGAGCCGTCACCCTTGTAGCGGATGGGCTGATCGGCGATCACCGAGAAGTCGTCGAACTTGGCCTCGAGCCTCAGGTTGTCGAGAAAATTGACCTTGATTTCCATGCACAGCATTCCGGTTTGGCGACAGAGTGGCTGCCATTATCCGGACAAAGGGCGGCGGGTGATACGTAGGCCGTCGACTCATGGCGCCGGCGGCGGAGATCGCCAAGGTCGACACCCGTAGCTCGGTGGTGATTCGGGCGACGTGGAGCCGAACGAGGTCATCCTCGGCTGCCATGGACCGTCTGGCAGAGGAGGCTCTGGGCCGAGCGATACGTCGGCAGCGGCAGGCTTCCACGCGCCCGGACCCCAGAGCTCTGCAGCCCTGCCCGCAACCAGGGGCGGTACTTTTGCGTAAGGGACAGTGTCCAAGCGGAAGGCAGCATCGCCTGAACAGCCGAGCCGCTTGCCCCTTAACCCTCTACCGCAGGACCCTGCCATGTGCGGTCGTTTCGCCCAATACCGTTATGCCCTCGACTACCTGGACGCCCTCGGTGCGGGCGTGTCCGAGGTGCGTACCGGCCTGGAACCGCGCGCACTGGGGCGCTACAACGTGGCACCCGGCACCCGGGTTCTACTGCTCAAGCAGCAGGCCGATGGCCTGCACCTGGATCCGGTGCGCTGGGGCTACCAGCCCGCCTGGGCGCGCCAGGCCAAGCGGCCGCCGGTGATCAATGCGCGCGTCGAAACCGCGGCCACCAGCCGGATGTTCCGCGGCCTCTGGAAGAACGGACGGGCCCTGGTGGTTGCCGATGGCTGGTACGAGTGGAAGAAGGATCCGGAAGATCCCAAGCGCAAGCAGCCCTACTTCATCACCCTGAGATCCGGCGAGCCGCTGTTCTTCGCCGCCATCGGCCACTTCGGGCCGGCGGACCAGGCGCCCCAGGAGGATGATGGCTTCGTCATCATCACCGCCGCCGCCGATGCCGGCATGGTCGACATCCACGACCGGCGCCCCCTGGTCCTGCCCCCGGCCGTGGCCCGGGAATGGCTGGATCCCCAGCTGTCCCTGGACCGCGCCGGCGAGATCGGCGAAGTCGAGGGCACGCCCGTGGACGCCTTCGAATGGTACCCGGTGGGCAAGGCCGTGGGCAGCGTGAAGAATGACGGGCCGGAGTTGTTGACGCGGATCGCGGAACCCTTGGTGTAGGGGAGGCGCGGAGCACGGCCCTCTAGGCCGGTACCCTTAGCGCTTTCCCCTCCCGTAGCCGCGCCAGATCACGGTAAGCGGCCGCTGGATGCTCAGCCGGCAGCCGCGCGCCAGCGCCCCCGAGCTTTTCGCGCAGGGTGCCCTCCCGATAGGCGTGCTTGTAGACGCCACGGCGTTGCAGCTCGGGGACCAGCAGCTCCACCACGTCGGCGAAGGTCTCGTGGGTCACGGCATAGGCCAGGTTGAAGCCGTCCACGTCGGTTTCCTCTATCCAGCTCTGCAACTCGTCCGCCACCGTCGCGGGGCTGCCCACCAGCAGCGGGCCGAAGCCGCCGATGCCGACCCAGTCGGCCAGCTCCTGCACCGTCCATTGCTTGCCGGGGTCGGCGGTGGAGAAGGCTTCCACCGCCGACTGGATGGCATTGGTGTGCAGGTGCCTGAGCACCTGGTCCGGGCGGTAGGCGGCGAAGTCGATGCCGGTCCAGCCGGAGATCAGCGTCAGGGCACCCTCATAGCTGACGTAGCCTTTGTACTCCTGCCACTTGCCCCGGGCCTGGGCATCGGTTTCACCGACGATGACCGTCTGCAGGTTGAAGATGAGCACCTGGCGCGGATCGCGACCGGCCTCGGCGGCGCGGCGGCGGATGTCGGCCACGGTATTCTTGAGCACCGTCTTGGAGGGCGCGGCGACGAAGACGCACTCGGCGTGCTCGGCGGCGAACTGGCGCCCGCGACTGCTGGCGCCGGCCTGGTAGAGCACCGGGGTGCGCTGCGGCGAGGGTTCGCAGAGGTGGTAACCCGGCACCTGGAAATGCCGGCCGTGATGGCCGATGGGATGTACCTTGGCCGGATCGGTGAAGCGGCCGGAGACGCGGTCGCGCACTACCGCACCCTCCTCCCAGCTGCCTTCCAACAGCTTGTAGACGACCTGGAGGTACTCCTCGGCATAGTCGTAGCGGGCATCGTGGTCGGCCTGGGCGGACTGGCCGAGATTGCGCGCGCCGCTTTCCAGGTAGGAGGTGACGATGTTCCAGCCGATGCGGCCCTTGGTCAGGTGATCCAGGGTGGAGAGCCGGCGAGCGAAGGGATAGGGATGCTCGAAACTCAAGGAGGCCGTGAGGCCGAAGCCCAGGTGGCGGGTCACCGCCGCCATGGGGGTGATCAGCGCCAGGGGATCGTTGACCGGTACCTGGGTGGCCTCGCGCAGGGTAGCCTGGGGGCTGCCGCCATAGACATCGTAGAGGCCGAGGACATCGGCGATGAACAGCCCATCGAACAGGCCACGTTCGAGCAGTTGCGCCAGCTCGGTCCAGTAGTCGAGGTCCTTGTAGTCCCAGGAGCGGTCGCGCGGATGGCGCCAGAGGCCGGGGGACTGGTGGGCCACGCAATTCATATCGAAGGCGTTGAGACGGATTTCACGGGACATGGGGGCTCCTAGCGGGAGGCGTCGTGGCGCCGGGCGAGTTGATTGAGGGTCAGCACCAGGAGGATCAGCAGGCCGGTGGCCACCTGTTGCCAATAGAAATTCCAACCCACCAGCAGCAGGCCGTTGGCGGCCACCGCCAGCAGCAGCACGCCCAGCAGGGTGCCGGGCACATTGGGCCGACCATGGCGATTGAGGCTGGCGCCGATGAACACGGCGCCGATGCCGTTGATGAGATAGGCACTGCCCGAGAGTGGCACGTAGGCGTCGATGCGCAGCGCCAGCAGCATCCCCGCCACCGCCGCGGCCAGGGCGGTGGCCAGACAGGTCCAGAGCGCCAGGCGGCGTAGCGCCAGCCCCGAATAACGCGCCACCAGCGGCTGGCTACCCACGGCCAGCAACGCACGGCCCAGACGCCCGCGGGCCAGCACCAGGCCATAAACCCCAGCCAGCAGCAGTACCGTCCAGACCGCCGCCGGTACGCCGAGCCAGTTGCTCGCCGCCGGCCGGAACTCGGGTTTCAGATAGAGCGGCAGGCCACCTTCCGACAACAGCTGTTGCAGGCTGGTACCGATGAACAGCAGCCCCAGGCTGGCCAGAAAG
>CAUQPA010000166.1:0-7792 GCA_963519325.1 uncultured Pseudomonas sp.
GCCAGTGCCTGGAGGGTGGGGGGCTCGATGCCCGAAAGATCGAGGGACAGGCCGGGAAGTTCGAAGCGGTCGCCCTGGAAGCGTTCCAGTACCCCTTCGAGGGTCTTCAGCCAGCTACCGTCTTCGGCCAATTCGATGCCCTTGGATCCCAGCGGCAGGCTGAACAGCTGGCCGTTGAACAGGCGCATCAGGCGGTCGACGTCGGCCTGGCTGAATTCCTCGCGCAGGCGGGCATAGCTGTTGTTGTCGGCGTGGTCGAGTTGCTGCCGTAGGCCCTTGAGGCGCTGCTCCAGTTCGCGGACGCGCTGGTCGAGGTCTTCGCTGCTGAACTGGCGCGATTGGGAGAGGGCCCCCGCCAGTTCGTCGTGGGCGTCCTTGGCGGCTAGGAGCTGGGCTTCCAGGGGCGCGGTGGAGTCGACCAGGGCGAAGCGGTGCTTGAGTTGGGCGAGCTCGGCCAGCCAGCGCTGCAGGCTGCTAACCTCGCGTTCCAGGCGCATCAGCTCGTTGGTGCCGCTGCGCTGGTTCTGCTGCAGGCTGTCCTGTTCCTGGCGGTAGTGTTCGCTCTGGGCCAGGAGTTCGTCGCGGCGGTCGATGGCGTAGTGCTGCCAGGTGCCGAGCAGGCTGTCGAGCAATGGCGAAAGGCGATGCAGCTTGCCTCTCAGGCGGTCGCGCTGTTCCACGCCATTGGCCAGGGCTTCCACCAGGGGGCCGGCGGCGACCAGGGACTGGTAGTCCTGCTCCATGCGGCGCACGTCGCGGAAGGCCTCCTCGCAGGCAGCGATGTAGTCGACGCTGCCGGATCTCAGGCTGTGCTCGAAGGCGTCGAGGAACAGCTGCTTGAGCTTGGCCGCGGTGATCTCGCGCATGTGCAGCAGGTTGATGAACAGGGCACGGAAGGTCTTGAGGCTCTGCTCGCTGGTGGACCGGAGCGGGATGAGGGTGAGGTCCAGCGGAATGCTGGTATGGCCGCCGACCAGCAGGCGGCGCAGTTCCTCGGGTTTGACCTCATAGGCCTTGAGGCCGGCGCGCTCCAGGCTGGCGAAGAGTTCGCGCTGGCGCAAGCAGGCGCCGTCGCGCTGGTAATGCGCCAGGTCCAGCTCGCCGGCATAGGCGAAGAACTGGTGGCCGAAGCCGCCGCCCGGGCCGCGACCGGCCACGCCGATGACGTGGGGGCCGTGGGCCAGGCGAAGTTCGATGAGGATGTAGCTGGTGTCGGTGGCGAAGTAGAACTTGCGCGACTGCTCGTTGCTGTACTTGCCGAAGCTCATGTCGGAGAGCCGCGCCAGGATGGGGAATTGCAGGGCGTTGATCGAGGCGCTCTTGCCCAGGTTGTTGGCGCCGTAGACCGACAGCGGCTGCTCCAGCGGGAACAGGCCCAGGCTGTAGCCGGCGGTGTTGAGCAGGGCGAAGCGGCTGATGCCGTAGCGAATCATAGGTCGAACTCCCGTTCTGCGGCGATGGCGCGGGCCAGGGCGGCCTCTTCGTCATCCTCGGCGCCTTCTTCGTCAGGGCTTTCCTCGTCCAGGCCGTCTTCATCGCCGGCCAGGGTCGGCGCCGGCAGCGGCAGGTCGCTGGCGTGCAGGCTGGCGGCCAGGTCGCGGTCCTGCTGCACGGCCAGGCAGACATCGAGGAAGCGGTGCATGGGCGGCAGGAAGCGGTAGCTGCCGTTGCTGTCCAGGGCGAAGCCGAGCTGGGTCAGGCGGCGCAGGATCTTTTCTTCCAGCTCGTCCTGGGTGGTGACCTCGGCCTGCAGGAAGAGGTCGCGGTACTTGTCCAGCAGCGCCGGCAGTTCGGGCCGGCCGAGGGTGCCGCCGTCGAGTACGGCCAGGGGGTCGCGACCCTGGTCGGCGAGGTGCTCCACCAGGATGAAGGTGAACAGGGCCAGGCGCTGGGCGGTCTTGTTGACCTGGGCGCCCATCTGCTCGGGGACGAAGTAATAGAAGCCGCGCGGATCGCAGACCAGTTCGAAGCCGAGGGCGCGGAACAGGGCGCGGTACTGGTCCTGCTGCTGGCTGAGCTGGGCGTAGCACTCGGGCTCGCTGCGGGACAGGTGATAGCCCTTGAACAGCTCGCGGAAGATGGGCGCGAGCTGGGTCATTTCGTTGAGATCAAGTTGCATGGGCATCGCTCGCGGGGGATCGGGCGGCCAGGGCGTAGGAGCACAGGCTGACGCGGTGTTCGAGGGTGTCGTAGTGGCGGCGGTCCAGGCGCTGGCGCTGGAAGCGCGCATCGCGGGACAGGCGCGAGAACCAGTAGAGCAGTTCGTCGGTGTCGCCGGCCGGCTCCTGTTCCAGCAGCCAGGCCATGAGGTCGGGCAACGGCAGGGCGTCCTGGCAGAGGTCGAGCATCTCACGGGCGGTACGGGGCGCTGCGGGGCGCTCGGCGTCCCGTTGCCGGTTGCTCTGGTTGGGGAAGCGGGCCGGCTTGGGTTCGAAGTGGGCCAGGGCGTAGACGTAGCTTTCCACCTGGGCGGCGCTGCCGAGGAAGACACTCTGCGGCCGGCTGAACAGCGGCAGGGCAGCCTGGGGCACGGCGTCGAGGCCCTTGCGGCGGATGGTGGCCAGGGCCAGGGCGGCGCCGCGGGTCACGGCGTTGTGCCGGCGGGCTTCCTCACGCAGCGGCAGCAGCAGTTCGCGGGCGCGTCTCAGCGCCAACTGGGCGGCGTTGTGCATCTCCAGGATGCGCGCCTGGGTGCGCAGCAGCAGGTCGTCGTCGACCAGGTGGCCGAGACGCTGCTGTTCGCCCAGCAGGTGCAGCAGGACCTGTTCGACCCGGTGCACCCCGCGCTCGAAGGCGCCGTCGGCGGCCACCAGCTGGATCATGGGCTCGACGTATTCGTCCCAGGTGGCGAGCACCTCGGCATAGCGCTGCCGTAGGGGGATCTGGCGATCGCTGGTCTTGGCGCGTTCGGCGACGCCTTCCAGGGCGTGGCCGTCGTTGGCCAGCTTCTTGAGCACGTCGCGCACACGCATGTCCAGCAGGCGCAGCTGGCGCGCCAGGTCCGGGCCGTCGCGGTTGTCGAAGGCCTCGCGGATATGGCCGGCAAGGCGTTCCAGGTGGCGCAGGTAGGCTTCGATCTCCAGGCACAGGCCGAGGCGGTGCTCGCGCCTGAGATAGCCGAGGAAGTCTTGGATCTGGCCGTTGAGTTCGAAGCGATTGGGGCTCTTGGCCACTGGCACCAGGATGTCGAGGCGAATCCAGGTGTCGAGCAGGGCGGTGAGGTCGGCCGGCGTGCGCTCGGGCAACTGTTCGGCCAGGCGGGCACGCAACTCGGCCAGGCCCAGGGTGCCGCTGTCGAAGTGGGCGCACAGCGGGTCGATGAGGTGCCAGTGTTCGGCGAGGGTACGCAGGACGCGTTTGGGGTCGATCATGGCGGGGACCGCACCAGGCAAAAGCGCCATTGTACTCCAGACGCCAGAGCCTTCGATGTGACCGCGGTGGGACCGATGGGCAGGGCGGCCTTTCGATCCGGGGCGATCCGGGCGACAATGCCGCCCCGAATCGCTCCCTGCGAATCCCAGGATCCGCCCATGCCCGACCCCGCCGCTTCCGTCAGTCCGTCGCTCGCCGCCGAGGCGCGTCGGCGCGCCTATCTGCAGGCGCTGCAACTGGATGTCTGGGTGCCGCGCACGGCCTTGCCCTTCGCGGCGCCTTCACGGTCGGAGGCGCTGTGGGTGGAGGCGCCGGAAGAGACGCCTGTCGTCGCCAGGGTGGTCAAACCGGAGCCGGTGCCCAAGGCGGTGCCGACGGTCGAGGCGCCCCCTGCGACCCGGCCGCGGATCGAGATCGCCCGCCCGAGCCCGGTCAAGCCGGCCGCGACCGCCGTGGTCGAGCCGGAACCGGAACGGGCGCCTCCGCCGCCACGCGAACCGGCGCCACGCTTCGCCCTGCAGCTGCTACAGGCGGGGCGCTACCTGCTGCTGTTGGAGTTGCCGACCGGGGACACCCTGGGGTCGCGCGATCCGGCCGCACTGCTGCTCAAGGATCTGCTGCGCGCCGCCGGCCTGCCGGACACGCCGAAGATCATCAGCGAGGAGCCCATACGCTGGCCGCTGCTGAACAGCGGTCAGCTCGATCAGGGGCCGGCGGCGGCCTGCGAGTTCGTGCAGAGCTATGTGTCCGGGCACCAGGAGCGGCTGGGCGACGGCCTGGGGCTCTGGTTGATCGGCGTGGCGGCACGGCGTTGCGCCGGCGTCGAGGACCTGCAGGCGACCGGCGTGGAGCAGGAGACGGTACTGGGCGCAGCCTGGCTGGTGCCGGGACTGGATGTATTGATGGAAGAGCCGGCCAGCAAGGCCGCGCTCTGGCAAGCCATGCGCCCCTTGCGGCGCCGCTGGATGGAACAGCAATGAACGATGCGGTGCGCTTTCGGCGGATGACCGAAGCCGATCTGAACACGGTATTGAAGATCGAATACCAGGCCTTCAGCCACCCCTGGACCCGCGGCATCTTCCTGGATGCG
The DNA here is from genome assembly GCA_963519325.1 of uncultured Pseudomonas sp. Lineage (GTDB taxonomy): Bacteria > Pseudomonadota > Gammaproteobacteria > Pseudomonadales > Pseudomonadaceae > Chryseomonas. Next base: position 4,463 of record CAUQPA010000166.1, read on the forward strand.
CTCAAGTCCTACGACTGCTGGGTGATGCTGGTAGGTGACCAGCAGGTGGGGCACGGGGTGATCAACGTCATCCTCGACGAGGCCCATCTGCTCAATATCACGGTCAAGCCGGAAAACCAGGGGCGTGGACTCGGGCTACGCCTGCTGGAGCAACTGATGCAGGAAGCGCGGCGGGCCAAGGCCAACGAATGCTTCCTGGAGGTACGGGCCAGCAACCAGTCGGCCTATCGCCTGTACGAACGCTGTGGCTTCAACGAAATCGGCCGCCGGCGGGACTATTACCCCGCGGTCGGCGGCCGGGAAGATGCGCTGGTGATGGCCTGTACGCTGCTGGACTAGGCCTTCAGCCGCCTCAGTGATCGGCGCGCTTCTCGTCGAGATCCAGGGCGGCATCGCCGGCGAGATCTTCGTCGTTGGCGTCCAGATCGGCGTAGCGGGCGTCCCGCTGCGCTTCGGCTTCGTTGGGCTCGCTGGCATCGCCATCCCAGGCCTGGCCATCCAGCGGATGGCTACGTCCCAGTTCGGCTTCGTCCTGGCCTGAGCCGCCGCCGATGTCGCTGTCCTCGACCACGCTCAGCTCCTTGTCGTTGGGCCAGGCGTCGCCATAGTCGGTCGGGGAGCGCGCGCCGGTTTCGTCGAGCAGGGTTTCCGGGCTGGCGTCGTCCATGGTCGGCTGGTGATCCAGGGTCTCGCCACCGGTCAGGCCAGCCTGGCGGACGCGCTCTTCGGGGAATTGCCCCTCGTAATCACGCTCGTCCATCTCGTCGCCGGCGCGCCCCTGGCGGTCGTCCTTGCGGTCGCTGAAATCGAGTTCGCGCATATCGCCCATGCGGTCCTGGATGTCGTCGATCTCTTCGGGCGTCTTGGTGATGTCGGGCTTGTTCATGGTGGTCTCCAAAGGCTTGGCTGCTAGAGCGTCTCCCTGATTCCGACTCCGAGCCGGCCGGCGGAATTCCTCCGCGCCGCCAGAAGGTGTGAACGAACCATACGGTGACCCGGCAGTCGTACCTTCCATGATCGACCTCGACAGCCTTACCTCAGCGGGCCAGCCCCTGGCCTTTTTCTTCGATCTGGATGGCACCCTGGCAGAACTGCAGCCACGTCCGGAACAGGTTTTCATTCCCGCCGAAACCCTCGCCGCGCTCGACCTCCTGGCGCGCCAGCATGGCGTGGCCGTGGTATCCGGGCGGCCCTTGGCGGAGATCGACCGCTTCACCGCGCCGCTGCAGCTTCCGGCGGCCGGCGTCCACGGTGCCGAGTGGCGCGATCCGCAAGGCAATACCCATAGAGTCGAACTGGACGCTGGCCTGCTGGCCCAGGTCGGCCAGCGGCTGGAGAGTGCCCTGGCGGATCACCCGGACCTGCTGCTCGAACGCAAGAGCGTGGCCTTCGCCCTGCATTATCGCCAGGCGCCCGAGAAGGAAGCGCTGGTGCGTGAGCTGGCGGAAGGTATCGCGGCGGAGCATCCCGAATTCAAGTTGCAACCCGGCAAATGCGTCTTCGAGCTCAAGCCCGCGGGTGCGAGCAAGGGCGAAGCCATCACTCGATTTCTAGAACTGGAACCCTTCGCCGGCTGCCTGCCGGTGTTTCTCGGTGATGATCGCACCGATGAAGCGGGGTTCGCTGTCGTCAATGCGCGAGGCGGCCTGTCCGTCAAGGTAGGGGAGGGGGAGACGGTCGCCAAGACGCGCCTGCCTTCGGTCGAAGCGGTAGCCCTCTGGCTGCAGCACCTGAGCCGTGACCTCGCGCCACATTATAAGCAAGGAGATTAGAATGAGCCGTTTAGTGGTGGTATCGAATCGGGTGGCCCCGATCGAGGAAGGCAAGGCGACCGCGGGTGGTCTGGCGGTGGGTGTCCTGGACGCCCTGCGCAAGTCCGGTGGCATCTGGTTCGGCTGGAATGGCGAGACGGTCAAGGAAAACGGCCCGGCCAAGACCCAGACCAAGGACAACATCGACTATGTGACCTTCGGCCTGACCAAGCGCGACTACGACCACTATTACCGCGGCTTCTCCAACGCCACCCTCTGGCCGATCTTCCACTACCGAATCGACCTGGCGCGCTACAACCGCGAGGAGTACGACGGTTATCGGCGGGTGAACATGGCCATGGCCGAGCGGCTGAAGCCCCTGCTCAAGCCAGACGACATCATCTGGGTACACGACTACCACCTGATTCCCTTCGCCGAAGCCTGCCGCATGCTGGGCATCCGCAACCGCATCGGCTTCTTCCTGCACATTCCCTTCCCGGCGCCGGAAATCCTCACCGCTATTCCGCCGCACAATGAATTGCTCAAGACGCTGTGCTTCTACGACCTGATCGGCTTCCAGACCGATACCGACCAGTTGGCCTTCCAGGACTACATCACCCGCGAGGTGCGAGGTGTGCTGGAGAAAGACGGCAGCCTGACCGCCTACGGCCACAACTTCCGCGTGGGCGTCTATCCCATCGGGGTGATGCCGGACGTGATCCAGAAGCAGGCCGAGTCCTATCGCACGCGCCGCCAGTTCATCTCGCGCAGCATCGAGGGTGTGCCCTACAAGACCATCGTCAGCGTCGACCGGCTCGACTACTCGAAAGGCCTGGTGGAGCGCTTCCAGGCGTTCGAGAAGCTGCTGGAGCATTTCCCCGAGCATCACCGGGCGGTGCAGTTCGTGCAGATCGCACCCTCCTCGCGGGCGGACGTGGTGTCCTACCAGAACATTCGCCGCCAGCTGGAAAGCCATGCCGGCCATATCAACGGCCACTTTTCCGAGCTGGACTGGACGCCGATCCGCTATCTGAACAAGAGCTATGACCGCCGTACGGTGATGGGGCTGTTCCGCTCCTCCGACGTAGGTCTGGTGACGCCGCTGCGGGATGGCATGAACCTGGTGGCCAAGGAATACGTGGCGGCCCAGGATCCGGAAAATCCCGGGGTGTTGGTGCTGTCGCGCTTCGCCGGCGCGGCGCGTGAACTCAACTCGGCGCTGATCGTGAATCCCTACGACCATGTCGGCATGGCCGAGGCGCTGGACCGGGCGCTGCGCATGCCGCTGGAAGAGCGCAAGTCGCGCTACGAAGACATGATGCGGGTGATCCGCCAGGCCGACCTGGCCTCCTGGCGCGACAACTTCCTGCGTGACCTGCGGGCCTTCAGCTCCAAGGCCCTGGTGCAGTCCATCGACAGCGAGGACGCCGAGGAGGAAGAGGTGGTCAGCAAGCAGAAGGTCGCACTGTAGCGGCGACCGCTTCGATGAAGCCCGGCTTTGGCCGGGCTTTTTCATGGCGGTGGGAAAGGCTGGGTTAGGCCGCTCTTGCTGAGTTCTGGGAATGGAGAGGGGCGGTAC
>CAUQPA010000167.1:0-7776 GCA_963519325.1 uncultured Pseudomonas sp.
CGAGTTGGCACCGGCCATGAAGGCCAGGGCCTGCATCTGCTCGTTCATCTGCTCGCGACCGGCGGACAGGCGCACATGGGACTTGGGCATGAGGATGCGCGCCACCGCCAGGGTGCGGATGAAGTCGAAGGGATCGACGTCCTTCTCCTCGGCCAGCGGGGTGCCCTGGACCTTGACCAGCATGTTGATCGGCACCGACTCGGGGTGCTCGGGCAGGTTGGCCAGCTGGATCAGCAGGCCGGCGCGGTCGTCCACCGACTCGCCCATGCCGAGGATGCCGCCGGAGCAGATCTTCATCCCGGCTTCGCGGACGTAGGCCAGGGTCTGCAGGCGCTCGCCGTAGGTGCGGGTGGTGATGATGTTGCCGTAGAACTCCGGCGAGGTGTCCAGGTTGTGGTTGTAGTAGTCCAGGCCGGCGTCGGCCAGGGCGCGGGTCTGCTCCTGGTCCAGGCGGCCGAGGGTCATGCAGGTCTCCAGGCCCAGCGCCTTGACGCCCTGCACCATCTGCAGGACGTAGGGCATGTCCTTGGCGGACGGGTGCTTCCAGGCGGCGCCCATGCAGAAGCGGGTAGAGCCGATGGCCTTGGCCTCGGCGGCCGCCTCCAGCACCTTCTGCACCTCCATCAGCTTTTCCTTTTCCAGGCCGGTGTTGTAGTGACCGGACTGGGGGCAGTACTTGCAGTCTTCCGGGCAGGCGCCGGTCTTGATCGACAGCAGGGTGGAGACCTGCACACGATTGGGATCGAAGTGTTGGCGATGCACGCCCTGGGCCTGGAACAGCAGGTCGTTGAAGGGCTGCTGGAACAGGGCGCGGACCTCGGCGAGAGTCCAGTCGTGACGCAGGGCGGTAGCGCTCATGGGAAATCCTCGATACGGAAAACGGCCGGGTGCCGGAGCGGGGCCTTCGAATGCGGTCGACCTTAGCGGAAGTCTTGGTCGACTACTGTTCATAAAATGAACAATTGCCGGATTTTTTGCAGGGAGATTGACGGATTCGTAGGTTGGGTTGAGCGCCAGCGAAGCCCAACAGGTCTGGCGCGGTGCTGGTTGTTGGGCTTCGACGGTGGAGCCGTCTCAACCCAACCTACGGTGCCGCGGAAGTGCGTAGGTTGGGTTGAGCGCCAGCGAAGCCCAACGATCGGCAAGCCGGTCAGAGCATCCGCTCCAGCCCCACCGCCTTCACCACCCAGGCGTTGAAGCGGCGCCAGGCGCTGCCCGGTTCGTGATGCAGCACCCGGGGTTGGCCGTCGCGCTCGGTGAGCCACTCCAGGTGTACCTGGCCGCGGTCTTCGACGCGTTTGACGGCATAGGAGACGCTGGGGTCCATGCCCTGCAGCATCAGCTGGCGCAGGCGACCGGTGAGCGCGGGGTTGTCCACCAGGATGCCGACCTCGGTGTTCCACAGCACCGAACGCGGATCGAAGTTGAAGGAGCCGATGAAGGACCAGCGCCCGTCGATGGCCATGGCCTTGGTGTGCAGGCTCGATTCGGAGGCGCCGAAGCTGTAGGGCAGGGCGGACCTCTGCTGGTCCGGGCGGGCGCGCAGTTCATAGAGCCTGACGCCCTCGGCCAGCAGCGCCGCGCGATAAGGCGCGTAGCCGGCATGCACGGCGGGCACGTCGGTGGCTTCCAGGGCGTTGGTCAGCACCCGGACATCCACCCCGCGGGCGGCCAGGCCACCCAGGTAGGCGACGCCCTGATTCATCGGTACGAAGTAGGAGGACACCAGCAGCAGCTCGTGCTGGGCACCGTCCAGGGTCGGTTGCAGCTGATGAGTGAGCAGCAGCTGCCAGTCCGGCTCGTCGTCGGCCAGCACCTTGCGTGGCGCGTCCCAGAGTGCCTGGGCGTGGGCCCAGGTCAGTTCCTGCAGCCAACCGTCGAGCTGGGGCGCGGTGGCGTAGCGGCGCAGGCGGTTGTACAGCGCCAGGTCCTGGGTGCGTTCGCTGTCGAGATAGTGGTGCAGACGCGCGCGCAACCGCACCAGGGCCTGGGCCGAGGGGGCGAACCAGCGCAGGCGCCGGGCCGGCTGGCTCAGCGGGCTGTTCCAATACTGGTCGAAGCTGGTGCCCAGTTGCCGGGCCACCGGCCCGGCGGCGAGCAGGTCGAGATCGGTGAAGTTCATCTCAGGACGGGCGTCGAAGTACTCGTCGCCCAGGTTGCGGCCACCGACGATGGCCACGCTGTCGTCGGCCAGCCACAGCTTGTTGTGCATGCGCCGGTGCTGGTGGTTGAGATCCACCAGCCGGCCCAGTGCCCGGGTCGGGCCGGTGCTGCGGCCCAGGTGCAGCGGATTGAAGACGCGGATCTGCACGTTGGGATGGGCGGCCAGCACGGCGATCTGGTAGTCGTTGCCGTCGCTGCTGGTGTCGTCGATGAGAAAGCGGATGCGCACGCCGCGATCCGCCGCCTTGAGCAGTTCATTGACCAGCAGCCGCGTGGTCAGGCCGTCGTGGACGATGTAGTACTGGATGTCCAGGCTGCGCTGGGCCTTGCGGATCAGCTCGGCGCGAGCGGTGAAGGCATCGGTGCTGGTTTCCAGCAGGCGCAGGCCCGACAGACCCGGGTGGGCAGCGCCGGCCTGGCGCACCTGGCTATCCAGGGCGGTGCCGGCGGCCGGCAGCACCTGGGAGGCGGTGCGGGGAATCGGCGTGGCGCAGCCGGTGAGCAGCGCCAGCAGCAGGGGGATGACCAGGCGGATCACAGCAGGTCCTTCAGGCGGTACCAGAGCATGCCCAGGGCCAGCAGCGGCGACCGCAGATGGCGACCGCCGGGGAAGCGCGCGTGGGGCACCTGGGCGAAGAGGTCGAAGCCGGCCGACTGCGCCAGGATGGCCTCGGCCAGCAGGTGGCCGGCCAGGTGGGTGGCGTTGACCCCGTGGCCGGCATAGGCCTGGGCATGGAAGACATTGGGGTGCTCGCGCAGCCGGCCGATCTGCGGCAGGCGATTGGCGCCGATGCCGATCATGCCGCCCCAGGCATAGTCGACCCGGAAATCGGCCAGCTCCGGGAAGACCTCCAGCATCTTCGGCCTCATGTAGCCGGCGATGTCCTTGGGGTCCCGTCCAGAGTAGTGGCAGGCACCACCGAACAGCAGCCGGCGGTCGGCGGAAAGGCGGAAATAGTCCACCGCCACGTTCTGGTCGCAGACCGCCCGGTTGCCCGGCAGCAGCCGCGTGGCACGCTCGGCGGACAGCGGCTCGGTGGCGATCACGTAGCTGCCCGCGGGCAATATCTGCGCGGACAGCTCGCGTTGCAGGCCGTCGAGATAGGCGTTGCAGCAGAGCACCAGGGTTTCGGCGCTCACCCGGCCAAGGGTGGTATGCACCCGTACCTTGGGGCCGTATTCCAGGCGGGTGACGTGACTGCCTTCGAAGAGTCGTACGCCCAGCGCCCTGGCCGCGGCGGCCTCGCCCAGGGCCAGGTTGAGCGGATGCAGGTGGCCGGAGCCTTCGTCCACCAGGGCTCCCGCGTAGCGCGCGGAACCGATCACCTCGGCCAGCTGGGCCTGGGGTACCAGGCGTAGCGGATGAGGGTAGCCCAGGGCCTGGAGGGCGGCGTGCTCCTCCTGCAGGTGCTGCCAATGGCGCGGCTTGTTGGCCAGGTCGGCGAAGCCCCAGGTGAGGTCACAGTCGATACCATGTCGGGCGATGCGCTGGCGCACACGGTCCACCGCCTCGAAGCCCAGGCGTTTCAACTCGCGCACGCCCTCGGCACCGATCACCGGCTCGAACTGCTCGACGTCGTGGCCGACGCCGCGGATCAACTGGCCGCCGTTGCGCCCGCTGGCGCCCCAGCCGATGCGCCGCGCCTCCAGCAGCACCACGCCGGCGCCGCGCTCGGCCAGTTCCAGGGCGGTGTTGAGCCCGGAAAAGCCCCCGCCGACCACGCAGACATCGGCCTGGACCTCTCCCTCCAGGGGCGGGAAGCTCAGCGTCTGGTTGGCGGTGGCGGCGTAGTAGGACGGGGCGTGGGCAGACATGAACGGCTTCACTTCGGGCGATGCGGGACCCTACCGCGTCGGGCGCGTGGCGAAAAGCCTCAATCCGGCACCGGCAGGCTCAGGGTCTCCTTGATTTCTTCCATCACGATGTAGCTCTTGGACTCCCGCACATGGGGCAGCTTGAGCAGGATGTCGCCCAGCAGCTTGCGATAGGAGGCCATTTCCGAGATGCGCGCCTTGACCAGGTAGTCGAATTCGCCGGAGACCAGGTGGCACTCCAGCACCTGGGGCAGCTTGAGCACGGCGCGGCGGAATTCCTCGAAGGTGTCGCCGGACTTGTAGTCCAGGCTCAGTTCGACGAACACCAGCAGCCCGGCCTTGAGGTGCTGCGGATTGAGGCGGGCGTTGTAGCCCTGGATGATGCCTTCGCGCTCCAGCCGGCGGACGCGCTCGGTGCAGGGCGTGGTGGACAGCCCCACCCGTTCGCCCAGCTCGGTGAAGGAGATGCGGCCATCGTCCTGGAGGATGCGCAGGATGTTGCGGTCGATCTTGTCCAGCTCGCGTCTGGCCTGGTGATGGGTACGCATCGCGGAGGTCTCTGCCAAAGGGGTCTTTACCGGAAAATTACTCCGAATATAGGCAATTCTTCAGTGATTAGCACTGCGAGCGCCTTTCTATACTTGCCGTATCTGCCTTCATTCCGACGAAAGCCGGCGAAATCCTCTCACCGGCCAGGAGCTAGCGATGCGTGTACTGGTTTTGGGAAGTGGCGTCATCGGCACGACCAGCGCCTACTATCTGGCCCGTCAGGGTTTCGAGGTGGTCGTGGTCGATCGCCAGGCCGGTCCCGCCCTGGAGACCAGCCATGCCAATGCCGGTCAGGTCTCTCCTGGCTATGCCTCGCCCTGGGCCGCGCCCGGCGTGCCGCTCAAGGCGCTGAAGTGGCTGTTCCAGCGGCATGCGCCCCTGGCCATCCGCCTGACCGGCGATGCCAGCCAGTACCTGTGGATGGCGCAGATGCTGCGCAACTGCACCGCGGCCCGCTATGCGGTCAACAAGGAGCGCATGGTGCGACTGTCCGAATACAGCCGTGACTGCCTCGACGAACTGCGCCAGGACACCGGCATCGCCTACGAAGGCCGCCAGCTGGGCACCACCCAGATCTTCCGTACCCAGCAGCAGGTGGACGCCGCGGCCAAGGACATCGCCGTGCTGGAGCGCTCCGGCGTGCCCTTCGAGCTGCTCGACCGCGACGGCGTGGCCCGGGTCGAACCGGCGCTGGCGGCGGTCAAGCACAAGCTGGCCGGTGGCCTGCGCCTGCCCAACGACCAGACCGGCGACTGCTTCCTGTTCACCAATCGTCTGGCCGAGGAAGCCCGCCGCCTGGGCGTGGAATTCCGCTTCGGCGCCCAGATCCAGCAACTCAGCGCCAGTGGCGACCGGATCGACGGTGTCAAGGTCGACGGCGAGTTGCTTACCGCCGATCACTATGTGCTGGCCCTGGGCAGCTACACGCCCCAACTGCTGGCACCGCTGGGCATCCGTGCCCCGGTCTATCCGCTCAAGGGCTATTCGCTGACGGTGCCCATCGTCGATGCCAGCATGGCGCCGACCTCGACCATCCTCGACGAGACCTACAAGGTCGCCATCACCCGCTTCGACGATCGCATCCGCGTCGGCGGCATGGCCGAGATCTGCGGCTTCGACCTGAAGCTGGATCCGCGGCGCCGCGCGACCCTGGAAATGATCACCGGGGATCTCTATCCTCGCGGCGGTGACCTCGCCCGGGCCAGCTTCTGGACCGGCCTGCGTCCCACCACCCCGGACGGGACCCCCATCGTCGGTGCCACCCGCTATCGCAACCTGTTCCTCAACACCGGGCACGGGACGCTGGGCTGGACCATGGCCTGCGGCTCCGGTCGCCTGCTGGCCGACCTGATCGCCCGCAAGCGCCCGCAGATCAGCGCCGAGGGTCTCGACATCTCCCGCTATTCCGCCAACCAGGAGTCCCCGCGCAATGCCCGTACAGCGTCTGCACACTGATCGCCGCCTCAGCGAAATCAACATCCACAACGGCACCGTCTACCTCGCCGGCCAGCTGGCCGACGACTTTTCCGGCGACATCTATCAGCAGACCCGCGAGACCCTGGCCAACGTCGACAAATTCCTCGCCGAGGCCGGCAGCGACAAGCAGCACATCCTGGTGGTGACCATCTTCCTGCGCGACATCGCCCTACACTTCGAGGGCATGAACCGCGCCTGGGACGAATGGGTCGCCCAGGGCGCCACACCGGGTCGCACCACCGTCGAAGCCAAGCTGGCCAAGCCGGACATCCTGGTGGAGATGAACGTCATCGCCGCGGTGAAGGCGTAAGACCGCTGTTCCCCCTCTCTCCCTGGGAGAGGGCCGGGGTGAGGGTGCTGCAGACTCTCCCTATATCTTCCTTGCCGAGACCTCCCATGCGTCCCGCCCGTGCCGTCATCGACCTTGCCGCCCTGCGCCACAATTACCGCCTGGCCCGTGAACTCGCCGACGCCCGCGCCCTGGCGGTGATCAAGGCCGATGCCTATGGCCATGGCGCGGTAGCGGTGGCCAGCGCCCTGGCGCCCGAGGCTGATGGCTTCGCCGTGGCCTGCATCGAGGAGGCCCTGGAGCTGCGCGCTGCGGGTATCCGCGCGCCCATCCTGTTGCTGGAAGGCTTCTTCGGCATCGACGAATTGCCGCTGATCGCCGAGCACGACCTCTGGACGGTGATCCACGCCGACTGGCAACTGGAGGCCCTGGAGCGGACCGCCCTGGCGCGACCGCTGCAGGTCTGGCTGAAGCTGGATTCGGGCATGCACCGGGTCGGCTTCTTTCCCCAGGACTACGCGGCCGCCTACCGGCGCCTGCTGGCCAGCGGCAAGGTCAGCGGCATCGTCAAGCTGACCCACTTCGCCCGCGCCGACGAACCGGACAGCCCGGCCACCGCGGCCCAAATCGCCACCTTCCGCGCGGCCACCGAGGGCCTGCCGGGCCCCACCAGCCTGCGCAATTCGCCGGCGACCCTGGGCTGGCCCCAGGCGGCCGGCGACTGGGTACGACCGGGGCTTATGCTCTATGGCGTCTCGCCCTTCACTGGGCCCCAGGCCGCCGCCGAACGACTGCAGCCGGTGATGACCCTGACTTCCAGGGTGATCGCCGTACGCGAATTGCCGGCCGGCGAGCCGGTGGGCTATGGCGCCCGCTTCGTCACCGCCGGGCCAACCCGGGTCGGGGTGGTCGCCCTGGGCTACGCCGACGGCTATCCGCGCCATGCGCCCAATGGGACCCCGGTGGCCATCGAGGGCCGTCCCGGCCAGTTGATCGGCCGCGTCTCCATGGACATGCTCACCGTCGATCTCAGCGATCATCCCCAGGCCGGCGTGGGCAGCGAGGTCGAATTCTGGGGGAAGCAGGTCTCCGTCGCCGACCTCGCCGAACGCTGCGACACCATTCCCTACCAGTTGCTGTGCAATCTCAAGCGGGTGCCGCGCAGTTATTGCGACTGAGTCTGGCGCAGGTCGTGCGGGCGGCCATGGGTAGGCGGGCAGGGCCCGCCCTCCGCACGTCCGTCGCGGTGTTGTAAATCTCGAACAGCGTTGCCATGATGCCGAACACCGTGCCGCGGCACGCCTTCAGCGCGTGGCCTGGCCACGTCTCACCCGCCTGCTCGAGGAGTCTTTTCCACCTTGGACGTCGGTGCCCGCCTGCAAACCATCCGTACCCTCAAGGGCCTGTCCCAGCGCGAGCTCGCCAAGCGTGCCGGGGTGACCAACAGCACCATCTCGATGATCGAGAAGAACAGCGTAAGCCCC
>CAUQPA010000168.1:0-7746 GCA_963519325.1 uncultured Pseudomonas sp.
CCATGGCGGACTTCGAGCACCGGACCGGCATCGCCCTCGATCCCCTCTATACGGGCAAGCTGTGGCTGGCCCTGCAGCAGGAGATCGCGCGGGGCGCCATGGCGCCAGGCAGCCGCCTGGTGTTGATCCATAGCGGCGGCCTCCAGGGTCGCCGGGCCCTGGCGACTCAGCTGGCGGCGCTGGCCGGCGGCTGAGCCGGCCAGCCGGCGGGTACCAGAAACAGCCGGGCGCTTTCATTCCCCTGTCCGTCACGCTGCACCAGCAGTTGCGGCCAGACCGGTGCCTCGCGGGGTAGCGGCAGGCAAGGGGTGGTCGCCACCGCCGGGGCCAGCCAGTGGCCCTTGGGCAACACCTCCCACTGGCCGGACGGCAGTTGCGGTCGCTCGCACCACCACTGGGGTTGGCGCGGCGGCAGGGCGTCCTCCGGCCAGGGCAGGGGGGCGGCGACCGGCTGGAACAGATAGCCGCCCACCCACAGCGCGGCCCGAGGTGGCGCTATGTCGAGCGCCGCCAGATGGCTCCGGGCCAGGGCCGTGGCCGACAGCGGCAGCTGGCGCTCGCGCAGATGAGCCAGCTTGAGTGCCAGTTGGTCCTCACCCCCTGGGCCCAGCCAGCGGGGCGCCCCGGGCGAGCCCTCGCCCAGGTAGAACTTCACCGCCAGCTCTAGGTGATGGACGCCCTCGGCATCTTCCACCAGCAGGTCCAGCTCACCCAGGGTGCGCTCGCCCTCGCGCAGCGGCAGGTTGGCGGCCCGCAGCCGCACGCCAGGTACCTGCTCCAGGGCGAATTGCCAGAGTCTTTCGTATTGCCGGCCCAGCCGGCGGTCGCTGCCCTGGGCCAGCCAGGCAGCCAGCTCCGCGGGAGCCGCGTCCTGTTGCCGCAGCCAGTCGGCGAGCCTTCCGGGCTGGCTCGCCCAGTCGCTGGCGGCCAGTGGATGACGGGTATCGGCGGCGACCAGCAGGGGCGGGGCGACCAGGGTCCAGGCGAGATCCCGCACCTGGGGCTGGCTCAGGCGACGGGGCAGGGCGTGCAGCTCGGCGAAGGGCGTCATGGTGCCAGCATAGGCCAAGCGCGCCCCCCGCGGATCACTCGCGGCGACCCGTGGTCGGATGGAGGCGGTTTGCCGCTGCCACGGGCTTTCGCCCATACTTTCCGCCCATTCCAGCCAACGGGGCCGCCGGCGCGTCATGGACTCCTTTCGTAACATCGGCATCATCGGTCGACTCGGCAGCACCCAGGTGCTGGACACCATCCGCCGGCTCAAGACCTTTCTGCTGAGCCGCGGACGCAATGTGATCCTGGAAAACACCATCGCCGAGGTGTTGCCCGGGCACGGCCTGCAGACGGTGTCGCGCAAGCTCATGGGCGAGATCTGCGACCTGGTGATCGTGGTCGGCGGCGACGGCAGCCTGCTCGGCGCGGCCCGCGCCCTGGTGCGGCCGCGGGTACCGGTGCTGGGCATCAACCGCGGCAAGCTGGGTTTTCTCACCGACATCCGCCCCGACGAGCTGGAAACCAAGGTAGCCGAGGTGCTCGACGGCCAGTACCTGATGGAGACGCGCTTCCTGCTCGACGCCTTCGTCGAGCGCGGCGGCGAGATGATCGGCCAGGGCGATGCGCTCAACGACGTGGTGCTGCATCCGGGCAAGTCGACGCGGATGATCGAATTCGAGCTGTACATCGATGGCCAGTTCGTCTGCAGCCAGCGCGCCGACGGCCTGATCGTCGCCACGCCCACCGGCTCCACCGCCTATTCGTTGTCGGCCGGCGGCCCGATCATGCATCCCAAGCTGGATGCCATCGTGGTGGTGCCCATGTACCCCCACACCCTGTCCAGCCGGCCCATCGTGGTGTCCGGCGACAGCACCCTGTCGATCCTGGTGTCGCCGAACATGACGATCTATCCGCAGGTCTCATGTGATGGCCAGAATCACTTCACCTGCGCACCCGGCGATACCGTGACCATTCAGAAGAAGCCCCACAAGCTCAGGCTGATCCATCCGCTGGATCACAACTACTACGAGATCTGCCGGACCAAGCTCGGCTGGGGCAGTCGCCTGGGAGACGATTGATGCCCCGGGGCTACGATCTCATCGGCGATCTTCACGGCTGCGCCCATACCCTGGACCTGCTGCTGGAGCGGCTCGACTACCGCCTGGTGGACGGCGTCTGGCAGCACGCCGAGCGCCAGGCGATCTTCCTCGGCGACCTGGTCGATCGCGGACCGCGCATCCGCGGCGCCCTGCGCCGGGTGCGGGCCATGGTCGAGGCGGGCCACGCCCACTGCATCCTCGGCAATCACGAACTCAATGCCCTGGCCTGGCACACGCCGGCCGCGCCCGGCAGCGGCCAGACCTGGGTGCGTGAACACACGCCGCGGCACCGCCAGCTGATCCAGGAAACCCTGAGCGCCTTCGCCGACCACCCGCAGGAATGGCAGGACCATCTGCGCTGGCTATACACCCTGCCGCTGTGCAAGGACTTCGGCCACTTCCGCATCGTCCATGCCTGTTGGGATCAGGGGCTGATCGACGAATTCCTGCACCATTACCCCGATGCCTGCATCGACGAGGATTTCGTCCGCCAGTCCATCATCGGCGGCAGCCTGGCCAGCCGGGTCGCCTCGCGCCTGCTCAACGGCGTCTCGCTGCCCTTGCCCCATGGACTCCGCCTGACCGGCAGCGATGGCTATGTCCGGGCGCGCTTTCGTACCAAGTTCTGGGAGAGCGATCCCCAGACCTACGGCGACGTGGTCTTCCAGCCCGATGCCCTGCCGGCCGAGATCGCCTGCGAGCGCCTGAGCGACGAGGAGAAGGCCGGGCTACTCTGCTACGGCGAGGACGAGCCGCTGCTGTTCGTCGGCCATTACTGGCGCGACGGCCATCCCGAGCCGCTGCGGCCCAACCTGGCCTGCCTGGACTACAGCGCGGTCAAGTACGGCAAGCTGGTGGCCTATCGGCTGGACGCCGAGCGCGAGATCGACCCGGCGAAGTTCGTCTGGATCGACGTGCAGCGCGAGGAGGGCCGATGAACCAGCCGCAACCCGTGCTGCGCGTGCCCCTCGAACGTGACCTGCTGGCCTTCACCCGCCTGCTGCGCCGGCTGCAGATCCGCCACCGGGTGGTGGAAGAGGGCGATAGCCAGGTGCTCTGGGTGCTGGACCCGGCGCGGGTCGAGGAGACCCGCAGCCTTTATGAGCGCTACCCGGACGGCGATCCCCAGGGCCAGGTCCAGGCCGTTCCGCGCGCCCGGGGCTTCGGCCTGTTGGCGCAACTCAAGGCCAGTCCGGTCAGCGCCGTCTTTCTCGCCATCACCCTGCTGCTGGGCCTGGCCACCGAACTGGGCGACAACCTGGCGCTGATCCACTACCTGACGCTGCAGGAATTCCGCCTGATCGACGCCGAGCACATCGCCTTCCTCGATCTCGACGCCAGCCTGGCCCGCGGCGAATGGTGGCGGCTGGTCACCCCGATCTTCCTGCACTTCGGTCTGCTGCACCTGGCGATGAATGCCCTCTGGTACTGGGAGCTGGGTCGGCGCATCGAATTCCGCCAGGGCGGCCTGATGCTGGTGCTGCTGACCCTGGTGTTCGCCGCCGGCTCCAACCTGGTGCAGTACGCCTGGACCGGCCCGGCCCTGTTCGGCGGCCTGTCCGGGGTGCTCTATGGCCTGCTCGGCCATTGCTGGCTGTTCCAGTGGCTGGCGCCCAATCCGGCCTATCGCATGCCGCGCGGCGTGGTGGCCATGATGCTGATCTGGCTGGTGATCTGCCTGACCGGCGTCTTCGACCTGCTCGGTTTCGGCTCCATCGCCAATGGCGCCCATGTCGGCGGCCTGGTGCTGGGTTGCCTCACCGGGCTGCTGGGCGGTGGCCTGGCGCGCCTACGGCAGCGCTAGCTAGCGCCGCCGCTTGAGTGCGGGGGAAAGGCTCAGGGCATTGCGATAGCGCGAGCGCCGCTGGCTGCGGCTGCGCAACCAGAGCCCGACGAGCAACAGTAGCGCGCCGCCGCCCAGGAAGCCCTGGGCTGTCCCACGGGTCATGGTCAAATAGGGCGCCAACTGCGGCAGCTGCAAGAGAGCGGCACCGCCCGCCAGCAAGGCGGCCAGGCCGGCCAGCAGGGACAGCAGGCTGAGGCCGGCGCTGAGAGAAGTCAGAAAGGGCCGCCGCAGGCGCAGCGGCGGCGGATCGAAACGGTCTTGCTCGGGCAACTGCATACTCATACCCCAGGCTTTTCGTGAGGCCGCCGAGGTTATACGCCTCGACAGTCCTTGGCGAGCCTGAAGGTGCGGGCTAGCGCAGCAGTTGCCGGGCTCCCTGCTTGAGCATGTCCCAGCGGTTCGCATCGCCACTGGCGATGGCGCCGAGGAAGGCGCGTGCCTGTTCGAAGCTGATGTGCGGCGGTAGGGGCGGCACGCTGGGATCGGTGACGAATTCCAGCACCACCGGCCGATCCGCTTCGAAGGCCTGCTGCCAGGCATCGGCCACCTCGTCCGGGCGATGGATGCGCAGGCCCTTGAAGCCAAGCAGTTCGCCATAGCGGGCGTAGGGGAAGTCGAGCACGTCCTGGGCCGGGGCGAACTTGGGGTCGCCGGCCAGGGCGCGTTGCTCCCAGGTCACCTGGTTGAGATCGCCGTTGTTGAGCACCATGACGATGAAGGTCGGATTGCTGAATCTCTTCCAGTACTGCTGCAGGGTGACCAGTTCGGCATTGCCGTTCATCTGCATGGCGCCGTCACCCACCAGGGCAATCACCGGGCGGTCCGGGTGGGCGAACTTGGCGGCGATGGCATAGGGAATGCCACAGCCCATGGTCGCCAGCTTGCCCGACAGCGAACCCAGCATCTGGCCGCTCATACGGATGTCGCGGGCATACCAGTTGGTGTGGGAGCCGCTGTCGCCACAGAGGATGGCATCACGCGGCAGTTGCTGGGACAGCTCATGGAACACCCGCTGCGGATTGATCGGGTCAGCGGGTGCCATGGCGCGCTGCTCGATGGAGTGCCAGGAGTCGGCCACGCTCTTCTCGATGCGCGCGCGCCATTTGTCGTGGGGCTTGCTCTGCAGCAGCGGCAGCAGGCGCCTCAGGGTCTCGGCGGCATCGCCCAGCAGCGGCTGCTCGATGGGATACCTCATGCTGATGTTGCGCGCGTGCAGGTCGATCTGCACCGCCCGCGCCTGGCCTTCCTTGGGCAGGAATTCGGTGTAGGGAAAGGTCGAGCCGACGATCAACAGGGTGTCGCATTCCTTCATCAGCAGATCGCTGGCCTCGGTGCCGAGCAGGCCGATAGAGCCGGTGACATAGGGTAGCTCGTCCGAAAGCACGCCCTTGCCCAGCAGCGCCTTGGCCACCCCGGCGCTGAGCTTCTCGGCCACTGCCATCACCTCGCTGCGCGCCTGCAGGGCACCGGCACCCACCAGCAGGGCGACCTTCTTGCCAGCGTTGAGGATGTCGGCGGCGGCCTGCAGGTCATCCTCCTGGGCATAGGGCCGCGGCGGGATGGCGCCCGCCCCGGAGAGGACGTTGGCGTGCTGGTGCGGCGGACTTTCCACTGCCGGCAGTTGCTGGATGTCGTTGGGGATGATCACCGTGGCCACCTGGCGTTCGGCGATGGCCACGCGGAAGGCGCGGTCGAGGACATGGCGCAATTGCGCCGGGTGCACCACCGTCTCCACATAGGCGGAGACGTCCTTGAACAGGGTGTGCAGGTCGACCTCTTGCTGGTAGTCGCTGCCCAGCGACGAGGCGGCCTGCTGGCCGACCAGGGCCACCACTGGCATATGGTCCATCTTGGCATCGTACAGGCCATTGAGCAGATGGATGGCGCCGGGCCCGGAGGTGGCCAGGCAGACGCCCACCTCGCCGGTGAACTTGGCGTGGGCGCAGGCCATGAAGGCCGCCATCTCTTCGTGGCGCACTCGCACGTAATCGAACTGGTCGGCCACCCGGCCCAGGGCGCCCATGATGCCGTTGATGCCATCGCCCGGATAACCGAAGACGCGTTCGACGTTCCACTGGCCGAGACGCTCCCAGAGATGGTCGGCTACGGTCTTGCTCATGACATTCACCTCACTTGGCTTCTAGGGTTAGGAAGAAGGCCTCCGACGTTAAGTTCCTGCAGCCGGACCGGGCGCGGGTTAGAATGCGCGGCTGAACATCCGGAGCCTTCCATGAGCGAATCCCGCCTGCGCACCCTGCGCGACCACATCCGCTGGGCCGTCAGCCGCTTCCACGCCGAAGAGCTGTTCTTCGGCCACGGCCATGACAACGCCTGGGACGAGGCCCGCGCCCTGGTGCTGGGCGCGGTGCACCTGCCCTGGGACACCGCCGACCGCTACCTGGATTGCGCCCTGGAAGACGAAGAGCGCTATGAACTCGGCGTGCTGCTGCACAGGCGCATCCAGGAACGCGTGCCCACCGCCTATCTGCTCGGCGAAGCCTGGTTCTGCGGCCTGCCGTTCACCGTCGACGAGCGGGTGCTGGTGCCGCGTTCGCCCATCGGCGAGCTGATCGAAGCGCAATTCGCCCCCTGGCTGCCGGCCACGCCGGCGCGCATCCTCGATCTCTGCACCGGTTCCGGCTGCATCGGCATCGCCTGCGCCTATGCCTTCCCCGAGGCCGAGGTGGCCCTGGGCGATCTCTCCTACGACGCCCTGGAAGTGGCCTGGCAGAACATCGAGCGGCATGGTCTGGAAGACCGTGTCTATACCGTGCAGGGCGACGGCTTCGCCGGCCTGCCGGGGCAGCGCTTCGATCTGATCGTCAGCAATCCGCCCTATGTGGACGCCGAAGACTTCGCCGACATGCCCGCCGAGTACCAGCACGAACCCGCGCTGGGTCTGGCCTGTGGCGACGATGGCCTGGATCTGGTGCGGCGCATGCTGGCCGAGGCCGCCGATCATCTGACCGAACAGGGCCTGCTGATCGTGGAGGTGGGCAACAGCCAGGTTCACGTCGAGGCGCTCTATCCGGAAGTCGATTTCACCTGGCTCGACTTCGAACGTGGCGGCCATGGCGTCTTCCTGCTCGCCGCCGCCCAGTGCCGCGAGCACCAGGCGCTGTTCCGTAGCCGTCTGCTTCCCTGATCACCCGTGGTCGCCCGCGGCGGCCGCCTTTTTCTCCGAGGTCTATCCGTGTTTACCGAACTCGCTCTGCACGAGCGCCTGCTCAAGGCCCTCGATACCCTGGGCTTCAAGACGCCCACCCCGGTCCAGGCCGCTGCCGTGGGCCCGGCCCTGGCAGGCCATGACCTGCGCGTCACCGCCCGTACCGGCAGCGGCAAGACCGCCGCCTTCCTGCTGCCGCTGCTGGATCGCCTGCTCAAGGACCCCAAGCCCAAGTCCGGCGCCCGTGCCCTGATCCTGCTGCCGACCCGCGAGCTGGCCCAGCAGACCGCCAAGGAAATCGAACGCTTCGGCCAGTTCACCTTCCTCAAGGCCGGCCTGGTGATCGGCGGCGAGGACTTCCGCGTCCAGGCCGCCGGCCTGCGCAAGAATCCCGAGATCCTGGTGGCCACTCCGGGGCGGCTGCTGGAGCAGCGCAACGCTGGCAACGTGGATCTCAAGGACATCGAGCTGCTGGTGCTGGACGAAGCCGACCGCATGCTCGACATGGGCTTCTCCGAGGACGTCCTGCAGATCGCCGCCAGCTGCGAGCGCGATGGCCGCCAGACCCTGCTGTTCTCTGCCACCGGTGGCGGCAACGCCCTGCGCCAGGTGGTCGAGCAGGTGCTGCGCGAGCCCCAGAA
>CAUQPA010000169.1:0-7612 GCA_963519325.1 uncultured Pseudomonas sp.
GTTCGGAGGCGCGCGTCCTGTCACTGGTGATCTACGCCACCATGGGCTGGATCGTGCTGGTGGCGGTAGGACCGCTGCTGGAGCGCCTGGGCAGCGAAGGCTTCGCCTGGCTGGCGGCTGGCGGGGTGCTCTATACCGTCGGCATCCTGTTCTTCGTCTTCGACGACCGCTTCCGCCACTGGCACGGCATCTGGCACGGCTTCGTCATGGCGGGCAGTGCGCTGCACTTCGTCGCCATCCTCAGGTACGTGCTGCCCGGGCACTAGGGCAAGCTTGCGCGGCCCGTCACAGCTAGGGCGGCCTATTGCCATCTACGGCGAACCTCCTGGCCGAGGGGCGGTTCAGAGCTAGCTGAATCGCCCCTCGTGCACCGCTTTCCACAGAATGAAGAAAAACAGGAAGGTGAAACGTGTTCATCCGTCCCAGAGTTCTCTTACTGCTGCTGGCGCTCGCCTGTACCGCCTGCCAGGACAAGGACGCCAAGGTCGTCGCGGCGCCGGCCAAGAAGGAAGCCAGCTTCGAGCAGCGTGGCAAGGCTTCCTTCTACTCGCGCAAGTTCCATGGCAAGGAAACCGCCAGTGGCGAGACCTTCAACAACAACGAACTGGTCGCCGCGCACAAGACCCTGCCGCTCGGCACCCGGGTCAAGGTGACCAACCTGGAGAACGACCGCGCCGTCATCGTGCGCATCAACGACCGCGGGCCCTATATCCGCGGGCGGATCATCGACCTGTCCCGTGCCGCGGCGCGGCGGGTGGACATGGTCGACGACGGCACCACCGCGGTGAAGGTGGAAAAGCTGGAATAGCGGCTCACTCGGCCCAGATCACCTGGTCCTTGCCCTGGCGCTTGGCGCGATAGAGCGCCTCGTCCGCCCGGCGCAGCAGGTCGCTCAGGGATTCCTCGCGCTGCAGCCGTACCGCGCCGGCGCTGCAGGTGATGGGGTGGCCCTCGCGGTGCGCCAGCGCGGTCCGCAGCCGCGCCAGCAGCTCGCCCAGGCGGGTGGCGTCCAGGCCATCGGCGAGGATGCCGAATTCCTCGCCACCCAGGCGACCGATCGCGAGCGCCGGGTGCAGGCTGCGCATCTCCTTGGCCAGGACGATCAGGGCCTCGTCGCCCCCCTGGTGGCCAAGGCGGTCATTGATGCCCTTGAAGTCGTCGACATCCAGCATGACGAAGTGCGCGGGTTGCTCACCGCGGGCATTGACCAGGCTGTCCAGCTGTTCCAGCAGCTTGCGTCGATTGGCGATGCCGGTCAGGGCGTCGGTCTCCGCCAGGATCCGATAGCGCTCCTTGAGGATGAAGGTGCGGCGCATCCAGTTGCTGTTGACGTGGTTGTAGGCGATGCCGATGGCCAGGGTGGCGCTGATCAGCAGCCACACCAACTGCCGGGGCATGGGCACGGGCGCGAGGTGGTCCTGACCGATGAAGAGGATGAACCAGGTGCCGGCGAGGACGATGAGGTAGTCCCTGAGCCGGTAGGTCAGGCCGCAGGTACCCAGGGTCGCCAGGATGGCGATCGGTAGATTCCAGTAGTGGCCAAGCGCCCCGCCGTCATTGATCTCCAGGCGAAAGGCCAGGGCGAGCGCCCAGATATTGCAGGCGAAAGCGAAGGTCATCAGGCGCGCACTGCGCGCCATGCCGAGCAGTGCGGTCACGCCCAGCAGCAACGCCATCATGGCGAAATAGCGCGGCTTGTAGGGACTGCCGATAAGGGGGTTGATAAACAGGCTCAGGGGCCAGGTCACCAGGATCAGTGGCTGCAGTACCAGCAGGGGAACTCGGAAAATCTGTCTGACATGACGCTCGTAACGAATTTCATCGTTCATCGTGATTCTGAACTGCTCGCGGTCCGTCGGTGAAGGCGTCAGGGGAGCCCATCGACGACTTATGGACGTGGCTCACCGATGCGCTGATGGCAACGGGCCATTATCGCGATAAAAGAGTCGCGTGCTAGAGCGGTTCGTTGGCGTTGGTCGGACTGTATGGCTGGCTTGTCGGCGCGCTGTATCTGGTCCGGGTTCGGCCGTGCGGTCGAGAATGCCGAGGTCTCCTTGCCGCCAAAGGGCCACGCCATGCACCTCGCCATCCTCACCTTCGACGGTTTCAACGAGCTGGACTCCCTGATCGCCCTGGGCCTGCTCAATCGCATCAAGCGCCCGGACTGGCGGGTTTCGCTCATGGCACCCACGCCTTGGGTGACCTCCATGAACGGCGTACGCCTGGAGCGCCAAGCCGGCTTCGACGAACTGGCGGATTGCACCGCCGTGCTGGTGGGCAGTGGTAGCCGTACCCGTGAACTGGCCCGGGACAGGGCGCTGCTGGCACAGCTGGCGGTACTGGATCCCGCGCGCCAGCTGATCGGTGCCCAGTGTTCCGGCACCCTGCTGCTGGCGCGGCTCGGCCTGCTCGACGGGGTACCCGGCTGCACCGACCTCACCACCAGGCCCTGGGTACAGGAGGCCGGCATAGAGGTGTTGAATCAGCCCTTCTTCGCTCGCGGCAACCTAGCCACCGCCGGCGGCTGCCTGGCATCCAGCTACCTGGCGGCCTGGGCCATCGCCCGGCTGCTCGGGCGCGAGGCGGCGGCCGAGGTCCTGCACTATGTGGCGCCGGTGGGGGAGAAGGAGGACTATGTCCAGCGCGCGCTCGGCAATATCGAGCCCTATCTCAGCCACCCATCCCTGGAGGTCGCCTCAGCATGCTGAAAGTTCTTGGCCGCGTCTCTTCGATCAATGTCCGCAAGGTGCTCTGGTGCCTCGACGAACTGGGCCTGGGCTATGAGCGCGAGGACTGGGGCGCCGGCTTTCGCTCGGCCCAGTCCGCCGAATACCTGCGGTGGAACCCCAACGGTCAGATTCCGGTACTGCTGGATGGCGACTTCGTGCTCTGGGAGTCCAACAGCATCCTGCGCTACCTGGCCAACGCCCAGGGCGGCGAGGCGCTGTATCCCGCCGCACCGCGGGAGCGGGCGCGGGTCGACCAGTGGCTGGACTGGCAGGCCAGCGAACTCAATCCGGCCTGGAGCTACGCCTACCTGGCGTTGGTCAAGCAGCAGCCGCCAGAACCCGATCCGCAGCGCCTGGCGGAGGGCATCGCCGCCTGGAACGGCCGAGTCGCGGTGCTCGACGCCCATCTGGCGCAGCACGGTCCCTATGTGGCGGGCGCCACCTTCAGCCTGGCCGACATCGTCCTCGGCCTGTCGCTGCACCGCTGGCGCTCCACCCCGATGGAGCGGATCGCGGCGCCGGCGGTGGACGCCTACCTCGAACGCCTGGCCCGACGCCCGGCCTGGGCACGCTACGGGAGCGCGGCCACGCCTTGAGTGCCCTGGCGGCGTCTTGGGCGAATCAGGCGAAGACGAAATACTTGCGCACCGTCTCGACCACTTCCCAGGTGCCCTTCATGCCGGGTTCGACGACGAAGATGTCGCCGGCTTTCAGGTGGATGGGCTCCTGGCCATCGGGGGTGATGATGCAGTAGCCCTCCTGGAAGTGGCAGTACTCCCACTTCACGTAGTCGACGCGCCACTTGCCGGGGGTGCAGATCCAGGTGCCCATGATCTTGCTGCCGTCATCGGAGGTGTAGGCATTGAGATTGACGGTATGGGGCTCGCCTTCGATGCGCTCCCATTTGCAGGCATCGACCACGGGCAGGGGTTGGGTGTCGCGCAGAACGGTGATGGGCGGGTTGGCCATGGCGGCTCTCCTGGTGATGGAAGCCGCCAAGAGTGAAGGGTCGCCCCGAAGCTGGGTTGTCCAGGGTCGACACCTAGCGGTGCATTTGCGCTGTCCGAGCGACTAGCGCTCCACCTGCCGATTCCAGCGGGCGTTCCACTGCGGCCGCACCTTGTTGACCTCGTCCCAGTCGATGGTCACGGCGGTCTTCAGGTAATTCTGCATGGCTTCCACCTGGCCACGGGTCTTGTCGGTGGTGGGGGTGTTGGGGTTGGACGGGATCTGGTCGCCCAGTTCCAGCGCCGGCGCCTGGGCCTCGGGGGTCAGCAGGTATTCCGCCAGTTGCTGGGCCAGCTCGGGCTGGTCGTTGTTGGCAGTCACGCATTCGGCGACGTTGAGCACCACGGCGCCTTCCTTGGGCGGGGCGTATTCCACCGGGATGCCCTTGAGCTTGAGCGCGGTGACCTGGGTGGGCGTCAGCGGGAACAGCGCCGCCTCGTCGGTCTGCACCATCTCCGAGAGCTTGGCCGAGCTGGGGATGTACTCCAGCACATTGGGGCCGACGGTGGTGGACCAGGCCTTGAAGCCCGGATCGACGTCCTGCTCGGTGCCGCCCTTGAGCCGGTTGAACATCAGGAAACCATGCAGCCCGAACGTGGACGAGGACAGCGACTGGAACACCACCTTGCCCTTGTACTTGGGATCGGCGAGGTCCGCCCAGGAGGTCGGCGCCGCCCAACCCTGGTCCTTGAACAGCCGGCTGTTGTAGGCCAGGCCGGTCACGCCCAGGCTGACGGCGGCTGCCTGGTCCTTGATCTTGGCCTTCTCGGGGATCTGCGCCAGGGCCGCGCTGGGCTTGAGCGGGCTGCACAGATTCATGCCGATGGCGCGGTACATGATGCCGTCGTCGAGAAACATCACGTGGATCGGCGGCTTCTGCGGACTGGCCTGGACCTTAGCGAGGATGTCCGCCGAGGTGCCGGGCACGATCACCACCTTGACGTTGTGCGCCTTCTCGAAGGCGGGCAGCACGCTGTCGGCATAGAGGCGCTCCATGGTGCCGCCATTCATGCCGAGGTAGAGCGTCGGTTCGGCCACGGCGGCCAGGGGCAGGCCGGCGAGGGCCACGAGCAGGGCAGGGGTCAGGCGCATGATTGGGAACTCCTGGGCTGGTTAGGGAAACGGGCGATGGAAAAGGCCTGCAGGCTGTGCCGGGGGGCGCCCTGCAGGATGCACTCGGCCAGGGCTTCGCCAGCCGCCGGCCCGATCTGGAAGCCCGCGCCGGCAAAGCCGAAGCCGTGCAGCAGGCCAGGGGTGGTGAGACTGGGGCCGAGCACCGGCTGGTGATCCGGCAGATAGCCCTCGACGCCGCTCCAGGTACGAATCGCCTGGGCGCCGCTGAGGGCCGGATAGAGTTCGGCGGCGTTTCTGAGGATATCGAGGATGGCCAGCTGGCCGGGGCGGGCGCGGTCGGCGTCGAGGGCGAAACCGCGCCCGCCGCCCAACACGCAATTGCCCCGCGCCACCTGGCGGGCATAGATGCCGCCGCCTTCCACGCCGGTGCTGGCGGTCATGAAGAGAGGCAGCGGTTCGGTCACCAGCATGGCCGGATGGGCCGCGGTGAGGGGCACCGGCTCGCCGAAGCGGGCGGCCAGTTCCGCCGCCCAGGCACCGGCGCAATTCAGCAGCCAGGGCGCGCTCAGGGTCAGGCCGCTGTCGGAGCGGACCTGGAAGCGCTGACCGTCGTGCTCGACGGCGGTCACGGCGGTCCGTTCGAGGATGCGGGCACCGGCGCGGGCAGCGGCCTGGGCGAAGGCCGGGGAGACCAGGCGCGGATTGGCGTGGCCGTCCTCCGGGCAGAAGGAGGCACCCACGGCGATGTCGCCGACCCAGGGAAAGCGCCGGCGCAATTCGCCCCGGTCGAGCAGTTGCAGATCGAGGTCGAAGCCCTGGCTGGCCTGGGCATAGGCCTGCAGGGAGGCAAAGTCGGTGTCGCTGCGGGCCAGTTTGAGGTGGCCGGATCTGAGGTATTCGCCATCGGTACCCAGCAGGTCCCGCAGACCGCCCCAAATCTGATGGGCGCGGCTGGACAGCGGCAACTGCACCAGCGGTCGACCCTGGCGGCGTACCCCGCCATAGTTGACGCCACTGGCCTGGGCGCCGCAGAAGTTGCGTTCCAGCAGGACGACGCGCTGGCCGCCCTGGGCCAGGAACAGCGCCGCGCTGCTGCCGACGATGCCGCCGCCGATGATCAGGACATCCACGTCCAGCCGGCTCATGGCGCCAGCTCCACGCCAAAGGGCAGTGGCTTGATCGGCGCCTGGGCGCGCAAGCGGCCGATCTGGTCCAGGGGGCGACCACTGGCGCAGGCGATCAATTCGGCCGCCGCCGCGCCGCAGATGCGCCCCTGGCAGCGGCCCATGCCGACCCGGCAGGTGGCCTTGACCCTGTTGATCTCCCAATGACCCTGGGCCACGGCGGCGCGGATCTCGCCCGCGCTGACCTGTTCGCAGCGACAGACCGTGACTTCGTCCGGCGCCTTGGCTGCCCAGTCCGCGGGGAAGGGAAAGGCCCGCTCCAGGCCCTGGCGAAAGACCTCGAAGCGCGCCAGGCGTGTTTGCAGGGTCTCGACTCGCGTGCTGTCCACGCTTACGCCACGGTCGGCCAGCAGACTAAGAGCCGTCAATTCGCCGGCCAGTTCGGCGGCGTCGGCTCCTTGAATACCGGCACCGTCGCCGGCCAGGTAGACCCCGGCCTGGCTACTGCGCCCGCCGGCATCGCGGACCGGTAACCAGGCACGATTGAGGGCGCTCCAGGCGAAGTCGCAGCCCAGCAGGTCGGCCAGCTGGGTCTCGCTGCGCAGCGTCTGTCCGAAACCCAGGGCGTCGCACTCCAGCCGGTGCGCTTCGCCATCAGCGGCGCGCCAGCGCACGGCAGCCACCCGGCGTTCGCCTTCGACCGCCAGGAGCTCGGCGCCCTGGTGCACGGGTACGCCGTGCAGCGCCAGCCAGCTGCGGTAGTAGAGGCCTTTGGCGAAGGTGGCCGGTTGGCCGAGTAGGGCCGGGCTGGCCGCGGCCTGGTCGCGGAAGGGCGCGCTGTCCAGCACCGCCAGCGGCTTGGCCCCGGCCTTGGCGTATTGATAGGCGACGAGATAGAGCAACGGGCCGGTACCGGCCAGCACCGGGCGGCTGCCGATGGCGCAGCCCTGGAACTTGAGCGCCACCTGGGCGGCGCCCAGGCTGTAGACGCCGGGCAGCGTCCAGCCCGGTACCGGCAGGATGCGGTCGGTGGCGCCGGTGGCGACGATCACCTGGTCGAAGGCCAGGCGATCGACATAGCGGCCCTGGCTCAGGGTATCCAGGGCGCGTGCTTCGGCATTCCACACCAGGGTGTCGGGTCGATAGTCCAGCTGTGCCTGCACGGCTTCCAGCGCGCCGTGCAGCGTTTGGGCCTTGCCCGCTTCGAAGCCGTATAGCGCTTTCACCGGACGTTGGAAGTTGCCCGGTTGCTGGCGATAGATCTGGCCACCGCCGCGGGCGCTTTCGTCCAGCAGCACCGGCCTCAGCCCATGGGCGACTAGGGTCTGGGCCGCGCGAATGCCCGCCGGTCCGGCGCCCACCACCACGACGGCGCTCACAGCGGCCGCCCCGGATCGCGGCTGACCTGCTGGCCCGCTTCGAGAAAGGTGGCGCAGGCGCGCACCCGGCGACCGTCGGCCAGGCGCACCCAGCAATCCTGGCAGGCGCCCATCAGGCAGAAACCGGCGCGGGGTTCGCCGCCGAAGTCGCTGCCCCGCAGGTGATCGCTCTGGGTCAGGATGGCGGTGAGCAGGGTATCGCCCTGCAGGCCCTCGGCCGGCTGGCCGTCGAGGGTAAAGGCCAGGGTCGGGCGATCGCGTTCGGCCACCCGCTTGAGCAGTGCCATGGAGGGGTCTC
>CAUQPA010000170.1:0-7610 GCA_963519325.1 uncultured Pseudomonas sp.
CATCGGCATCGACCGCGGCCGCTACCAGGTGAGCCTGGAGGAGAACGGCGCCCGCCTTGCCCAGGGTCTGGCCGAAGTCTTCGTCGTTGCGCTGCAGGCCGGCCTTGGTGGCCCCGTCGACGAGGCCCAGGCCACCCAGGGTGGTATTCATCAGCAGGCGCGCCGTATCCACTCCGGCATGCTCGACCTTGCCCTGCAGCAGGTCATTGGCCAGGTTGCGCACGTCACCCAGGTTGTTGAAGAAGTTGCTCACGCCGGTTTGCACGAAGCCCGGGGTGAAGCGCTGGTAGCCCTGGGCGACCGGCTTCAGGGCATAGGTGTCCAGGGTGTCGTTGAATACGAAGATCTTGCGGTTGAAGCCCTCCCAGGGATCGGGATTCCCGGCTTCCGCTGCCATCGCCTGACCGGCAAACGTCAGGGCCGTTGCCAGGAGCGCTCCCCAGACCCTGGAACCACGTCGCTCGACCGTCATCGCTTCTCTCCTCGTTGCACTCAGACGCCTGAAAGGCGCCGATTATAGTCATAGCTTTGCCAGTTTGGCTTAGGGCCAGGCTCAGTCACTCGATCTTTGACCCACCGTTGCGGTCAAAGAATCCGGACACAGGAGAAACGCCATGACCACCTCTCATCTGCAGGAACAACTCGATCACCTCCGCCACCAGCTGGACCAGGACCCACCCGAATCGCCCGAGGATCGGGAGGAGCTGGAGCTGCTGATCCGGGACATCGAGTTCCAACTGGCCAACGAAGACGCCACCCACACCCGCGAGGGCAGCCTGGCCGAAGGTGTCAACCTGGCGGTGGAGCGCTTCGAGGTCAGCCACCCCACCATGGCCGGGACGCTCAGGTCGATCATGAACAGCCTGAGCAGCATGGGCATCTGATCACTGGCGCACGTAGCGCTCGGCGGCCGGCTGGACGACGTCACCGCTCCGGTAGGGATTGATGTCCAGCCCGCCACGGCGCACATAGCGGGCGAACACCGTCAGTTTCGCCGGCTTGAGCAGCCGCCATAGATCGAGATAGATGCGCTCGACGCACTGTTCGTGGAAATCCGCGTGCTGGCGGAAGGCGACCAGGTAGCGCAGCAGGCTGGACGGTTCCAGCGCCAAGCCTTCCTCGTACTCGACGACCACGGTGCCCCAGTCCGGCTGCCCCGTCACCGGGCAATTCGACTTGAGCAGGTGGCTATAGAGCCTCTGACTATCCCGCGCTGCGCCCACGCTCAGCTGGGTAGCCTCGGGATGGGCATAGCGATCCACGCTGATGTCCAGATCGTCGATGCACTGGCCGCCCGGGCGCTGCACACCGCGAGTCGTCCAGTCGTCCAGTGACACCAGGCTGACACCCACGGCAGCGCCTGCCGCCGCGCTCAGGTCCTTGACCAGCACGGCCTGGAGCTCCGCCAGGCTGGCGAATACCGACTGGTTGAGGGAGTTGAGGTACAACTTGAACGACTTGGACTCGATGATGTTCGGTGAATCGGCCGGAATCGAAAATTCGGCGATGGCCACCACCGGCTTGCCCGAGGGCAGCAGCCAAGACAACTCGTAGCAGGTCCAGACATCCACGCCGCGAAACGGCAGGGCCTGGCCGTCCAGGCCGAGCTCCGCCCACTTGGGCGCGCGCGGGATCGGATAGAGCAAGGTCGGCGCGTACTGGCTGACATACTCGGAGCTTTTGCCCAGGGGCGATTGTTCTACGCTATGCATGACGCTCGGACACTCAATGACGCATGCCACGCCCACTGACGAGCAGGCGGATGCTGACCAGATAAAGCACGACCACGGCGAACAGCATGAAGGCGATCGCCACGCCGATACGGATGTCGGACACGCCCAGGATGCCGTAGCGGAAGGCGTTGACCATGTGCAGGATGGGATTCACCAGCGACACCTTCTGCCAGAAGGCAGGCAGCAGGTCGATGGAATAGAAGACCCCGCCCAGGTAGGTCAGGGGCGTCAGCACGAAGGTCGGCACGATGGAGATGTCGTCGAAGTTGCGCGCATAGACCGCGTTGATGAAGCCACCCAGGGCGAAGATCGCCGCCGTAAGCACGATCACCAGCAACATGATGCCGATGTGGTGCACCTGCATATGGGTGAAGAACAGCGACAGCAGGCTGACGATGGCGGCCACGGCGAGACCGCGCAGGATGCCGCCCATGGCGTAGCCGATGAGGATCACATGGGGTGACACCGGCGAGACCAGCAACTCTTCCACCGAGCGCTGGAACTTGCTGCTGAAGAAGCTGGAAACCACGTTGCTGTAGGCGTTGGTGATCACCGACATCATGATCAGGCCCGGCACGATGTACTGCATGTAGGTGAAGCCACCCATGCCGCCGATACGATTACCGATCAAATTGCCGAAGATCACGAAGTACAGGACCATGGTGATCGCCGGGGGCAGCAGCGTCTGCGCCCAGATGCGGGTGAAGCGGCGCACTTCGCGGTGGACGATGGTCCGCAGCGCCACCAGGTTGGCTTGGAATTCGGTACTCATCGGGCGACCTTGGCTAGATTCTTTTCCACCAGGGAGACGAACAGCTCCTCCAGGCGATTGGCTTTGTTTCTCAGGCTCTGCACCTGGATGCCGGCGGCGTCCAGCTGGCGGAACAGGGCGTTGACCCCGCTGGCCTTGTCGATGGCCACCTCGAAGGAGTGATCGCCCAGCAGTCGGGTCGGATAGCCTTCCAGCTGCGGCGCCGCCGTCAGCGGCTGGACCACGTCGACGATGAAGGTCTCGACATTGAGCTTCTGCAGCAGCTTGCGCATGCTGGTGTGCTCCACCAGTTCGCCATGGTCGATGATGGCGATGTTGCGGCAGAGCTGCTCGGCCTCTTCCAGGTAGTGGGTGGTGAGGATGATGCTGGTCCCCTGCCCGTTCAGCTCGGTGAGGAAATTCCACATGGAGCGGCGCAGTTCGATATCCACCCCGGCGGTGGGTTCGTCGAGGATCAGCAGGCGCGGCTTGTGGATCAGCGCGCGGGCGATCATCAGGCGCCGCTTCATACCGCCAGACAGCATGCGTGAGGGGGTGTCACGCTTGTCCCACAGGCCGAGCTGGGTCAGGTATTCCTCGGCGCGCTCGCCAGCGATGCGTGCCGGAATGCCGTAGTAGCCCGCCTGGGTCACCACGATGTCGAAGGCCTTCTCGAACTGGTTGAAGTTGAACTCCTGGGGCACCACGCCCAGGCAGCGCTTGAGACCCGCCGGATCCTTGTCCAGGTCGTTGCCGAACACCGACACCGCGCCACCCGACTTGTTGACCAGGGTCGAAAGGATGCCGATGGTAGTCGACTTGCCCGCCCCGTTCGGACCGAGCAGTGCGAAGAAGTCACCTTCGACCACATCGAGGTCGATGCCCTTGAGGGCGGTGAAGCCATTGTTGTAGGTCTTGGTCAGACCGCGAATGGAGAGAGCTAGACTCATGTGCCTCCCGGCAAGAACAGATTCGCAAAGAAAAGTGCTACTTCCTATAACCCCGGCAGAGGGCAAAGGTTCGATCCTAGTCGAACCAGACAACGCGGGACAGTGCCCCTATACTGCGCAGCCGCTTTTTCAGGAGACACCCATGGCCACTACCTATCTCGCCCACCACGTTGCCCTCCTCGCCCAGCTGCGAGCGGTCCTGGCCGATGTCGGCGCGGCCGAGCAGGTGCCCTCGGAGAACCACGCCCTGTTCCTCGATCGCTTCGACGAACTGGTCGCCGGGCTGCCGCAGGCGCCGGAAGAGTACGCCTATCTTGGCCAGGACCTGCTGAGCCAGATCTTCAGTCGCTATCCGCAGATCGCTCACCGGGTGCCCCGCGACCTGCTGTGGTTCTTCGGCGGCGACTGCCTGCATTTCATGCCGGACGAAGAGCTGGCGCTCTATCAGCGGCTGGACGAGCGGCGTCACGAAGCCGAATCCCGCGGCGAAGCCTTCGACTGGGCGCAGGAACAGCGCCTGATGGCCCTGCCGGACGACGCCGCGCGCCACTGAAACGCCGGAGGGCTATCGACCAGGTCGATAGCCCTCCGTGACCGCAGAAACGCGCCAGCTCTAGTAGTAGGCGTTTTCGCGGTTGGTATGGTCGGTCACGTCACGCACGGCGGTCAGCTCGGGAATGCGCTCGAGCAGGGTGCGCTCGACGCCGTCCTTGAGCGTCAGGTCCACCTGGCCGCAACCCTGGCAACCACCGCCGAAGCGCAGCACGGCGACATTGTCATCGACGATGTCGACCAGGCTGACCATGCCGCCGTGGCTGGCCAGACCCGGATTGATCTCGGTCTGCAGGTAGTAGTCGACGCGCTCGTTGAGCGGGCTGTCCTCGTTGACCATGGGCACCTTGGCGTTGGGCGCCTTGATGGTCAGCTGGCCGCCCATGCGGTCGGTCGCGTAGTCCACCAGGGCGTCTTCGAGGAAGGGCTGGCTGATGGCATCGATGTAGGCGGTGAACGCCTTCAGGCCGATGGGCTGGTCGTCGGGCTTCTCTTCACCGGGCTTGCAGTAGGCGATGCACGTCTCGGCGTACTGGGTGCCGGGCTGGGTAATGAAGATGCGGATACCGATCCCGGGGGTATTCTGCTTTTCCAACAGGTCGGCCAGGTAATCCTGAGCCGCGTCGGTAATGATGATGGCGCTCATGGTCACTCCTCAACAGGTGTGACAAGTTTACGCCACCCTACCCCTGGACGAAAGCCCTAGTGAAACAGTCGGATAATCGTCCTGGTGTCTCTCTCCGCGGGGCGGCTGGCGCTAAACGACGCCCAGCCATGAGTGACAGAGGCGTACGGTGCGCTAGCCTACCCAGGCTTCTCAATAGCGGCTGGTCCGCGCCCGGCTAGCCGTCAGTCCAGGCGATGGACGAAGCTGGTGACCCTGTTGCGCCCGGCGTGCTTGGATTCGTAGAGCGCCTTGTCCGCCTGCTGGATCAGCTGCTCGTGATTGCCCAGGGGTACCGACAGGTCGGTGATCCCGACGCTGATGGTGAAGGCGACCGGCGTGCCCAGCACGTCCAGACGCATGGCCTCGACCGCCTCGCGCAGCCGCTCGGCGAGCAGGCGCGCGCCCTCCACCGCCGTGTCGAGCAGCACCACGCCGAATTCCTCGCCACCGTAGCGGCCGGCGATGTCGGCGTTGCGTACGTGGGTCTTGATCACCCCGGCCAGGGCCTTGATCGCCTGGTCGCCGACCGCGTGGCCGTAGGTATCGTTAATCCGCTTGAAGTGGTCGATGTCGAGCATCATCAGCGCCAGACGGCCGCCATAGCGCTGGTGCCGGGCGAATTCCTCGATGAGGCGCTCTTCCCAATAGCCGCGGTTGGCGAGGCCGGTGAGTCGATCGGTACGCGACAACTCCTGCAGCTTGTCGTTGGAAAACTCCAGCTGCCGCTTGTTGATGGCCACGTCGGTGACGTCGTAGATCACCACGCAAATGTGGGCGATGGCGCCGGTGGAGTCCCGTAGCGGCAGCAGCGTCACGTTCTGGTACATGAAGGCTTCCACGCCGGTGATCGGCTGGTAGCTCTTGAAGTGCACCAGGTAGGGCCGCTGCTCCCAGATGGAGAAGGCGCGGGTGCCCAGCAGGACCACGCTTTCGGCCTTGGCCCGGAACCAGGCTTCGTCGATTTCCGCGAAGACCGCGAACAGCGACTGCTGGTTGACCTCGCTGAGGATCTGGCCGGAATGGTTTTCCATGAAGCTGTTCCAGACCTCGATCCGGTAGTCGAGATCCAGCACCACGACGCCGACATCGATGTTCTGCACGATGTCCAGCAGCCAATGGAGTTCGTTGATATCGATCTGTGCGGCCATGCTCAACTCATCAGGTAGCCGATCTTGCGGGTGATGCGTTTCACCGAATCCTCGGTGAACAGCAGCAGCAGATCGAAGTGGACGTTGTGGCCTTCCAGGCTGTAGCTGAGCTCGACGGCCAGGGTCTTCTTCCAGCGCGTCTTGTTGACCACGATGAGTTCGTCGATGGACGCATGGTGACCGAGGATGGTCGGATGCCCCTGGGAAAAGCGGATGTCGAATTGCTCGGCGATGCCCGCCAGGCAGGCACCGATGATGATGCTCGACAGGTCCAGCAGCATCTCGACGTCGCCCGACTGCCCTGCTTCGCGCCAGCGCACCAGCCGCGCCATGTCGTCGAATTCGGAGTCGTGGAAGATCAGCAGCGCCTCGCCGGCGATGCCCTCGCCGATGTAGCCCTGGCAGACCGCACTCAGACGATCCTCGCGCTGGGCATCCAGCAGCGTCATGTGCAGCTCGCTGACTTCGAGGATGTTGACGTTGGGAATGGGCAGTTCGACGAAGACATCCAGTGCCTTGGCCAGCAGGGCGCCGGCGCGCCCCATGGAAACGTTGACCACCTCCCGGAAGGCATCGCGAAAGCTGACCTGCAGCTCCGGACGTTCGAGAGGCTGCGCCGGTGGCGAAGGGCTCGGGCTGTAGAGGCCATGGCGTTCGAGCACCGCGACGAGCTCGCCCGGATCCGCCGGCTTGCGCAGGAAGTCCAGCGCGCCGAGTTCGCGAACCCGGGCCACCGCCTGCTCCTGGACGTCACCGGAGACGACGATCACCTTGACCGCCAGACCTTCGTTGCGGATCGCCGCCAAGGTGCCGTAGCCATCCAGGATCGGCATGGTCAGGTCCAGCAGCATCACCTGGCCGAGGCCCTGGCGCAGCGCGGCCAGGGCTTCTTCGCCATTGGTCGCCTGGGTGATGGATACCGCCCAGCCTTCCGGCAGGGAGCGAACCAGCTGCTTGCGCGCCATGTTCGAGTCGTCGCATATCACCAGAGGAATCACGGCTACCTTCCATGACGCAGTTTTGACGCACAGTAAACGTCTGATATCAGACAGTAAAGCAGCACATGGCCGGCTTGCACGCCCTAGCCTCGGGCAACCAGCGCCGGCGACATGAGGAAGGCGCCGACCCTGCATGAGCGCGGCTCATCTTGAAGGGTCGCCAATACCGGGACCGCGGCCGGCTTTTGCTATGCTGCCACCCTTTGCCCCGTGCCTCCTCTCTTCTTTGGAACGCCCATGACCGATCGTACCGCTCGCCTGTCCGCCCTTCGCCATGCTCTCGCGCAGCGCATCCTCATCCTCGACGGCGGCATGGGCACCATGATCCAGAGCTATCGACTGGAAGAGGCGGACTATCGTGGCGAACGCTTCGCCGACTGCCCGAGCGACGTCAAGGGCAACAACGACCTGCTGCTGCTCACCCAGCCGAAGATCATCGCCGAGATCGAGAAGGCCTACCTGGATGCCGGCGCCGACATTCTGGAAACCAACACCTTCAATGCCACGCGCGTCTCCCAGGCCGACTACGGCATGGAGGCCATCACCTATGAGCTGAACCTGGCCGGCGCCCGAGTCGCCCGCGAGGTGGCCGACGCCAAGACCCTGGAGACCCCGGATCGCCCGCGTTTCGTCGCCGGGGTACTCGGCCCGACCAGTCGGACCTGCTCCATCTCCCCCGATGTCAACAACCCCGGCTACCGCAACGTCACCTTCGACGAGCTGGTAGAGAACTACACCGAGGCAACCCGCGGCCTCATCGAAGGCGGCGCCGACCTGATCCTGATCGAGACCATCTTCGACACCCTCAACG
>CAUQPA010000171.1:0-7577 GCA_963519325.1 uncultured Pseudomonas sp.
GCCTGGAGCAGATCGAACACGACCTGCGCGAGCGGCGCTTCTTTCCCTATCAGCGGAGGGGCTGAGCGCCGGCTCCAGTGCCAGAGCCTGTTCAAAGTCTGCTGCGCGTCGGCCAAACGGCGTTGAAGAGGCCTGGGTCGCCAGCCCGGTCGGAATGCTCATTTACCACTCGTAAACTCCGCTTCCTCAGGCCTCTTCGCCTTGTTTGTCCCTAGCTCGCGAGCCTTTGAACAGGCTCTGGGGTCGTAACAGAAGCGAGGAGTTCTTTTTGCTTCTGTTCGCCTGTGCCGGAGTCCTGCCATGCGCCCCCTCACCCTCGACCTCGATCAACTGGCTGCCGCCCTCGACAGCCGGGAGCGGGGCACCCACTTCCTCGATCTCGACAGCGGCGTCCTGCGCCTGCTCGATCTGGACGACCTCAGTCTGGACGAGCGCGAAGAGCTGGCGGATCCCGAACGCTACCTGCCGCTGCCGCGGCTGACCCAGGAGGATCGCCTGGAACTGCGCGAGGCCTTCCTGCACCAGCTGCGTCATCCCCATGCCCAGCCGCTCTTGCGCGCGGCCTTGGAAAGCCGGCGACCGATCCGCACCTTCGACTACGAACTGGACCTCTTCCCCTCGGTACGCGAGGCCTGGCAGGCCTTCGCCCTGGGTCGCCTCAAGGAGGAGGTGCTGGTGCTGCTGGACGAAGCCGGCCTGGAGGCCCTGCCGGCGGACGGCCGGCTGCCGCTGGCCGAGGATGTGCCTGAGGGGATCAGGCGGCGGTTGGAGAAAGGGCGGGGTTAATCATGCCCGTGCCGATAGAGCTTCAGCTCCACCATCAGGTCATCGGTGAGGGTTTCCAGGTGCGCCTGCAGGGCCTCGAGTTCGAGCTCGGCCGGGAGCGCCAGCAGGGCGGTGGCATGGAACAGCACCTCGCTGCTCATGGGCGCCGGGCGGGTCTCGGTGGACAGGCGTTCGACGTTGACCCCGACCTGGTGCAGCGCCCGGGTGATGTCGCGGACGATGCCGACCCGGTCGTTGCCCAGCAGGTCAAGCTGCACCAGGGGGGCACCTACCGGTGCCGGCTGGCCGGGTTCGCCGACCAGGATGCGCAGGCCGGGAATGGCCAGCTGCTGCAGGGTTTCCACCAGGCCATTGCGCAATTCCGGTTCCACTTCCACCGAGAGGATGCCGGCGAACTGGCCCGCCAGGTGGGCCATGCGGCTTTCCAGCCAGTTGCCGCCCTGGGCGGCCACGCAGTCGGCCAGGGCTTCCACCAGACCGGAGCGATCGGGGGCGATGACGGTCAGGACCAGGTGTTCCATGGCGGGCTCCAGGGCGGGCAGAAGGAGTTTCCAGTCTAGCCCGCCCGATCGCCGGCGGCCTACTGGATATCCTCGGGTTTGACGATCACCCAGTGCTTGTCCGCATTCACCGCCACCCCGGCCTTGGCCTGGCCCTCGGCGTTGCTCTTCATCATCGCCTCGATCTGGGTGCGGTACTTGGACTTGCGGTCGATCCACAGGTGGATGCCGCCCTTGGCGCCGTCCACGCCCTGGAACAGCATGGGGCCGTCGCTGACCGGGGTGTCGCCGCCGACCAGGATGGGCTTCTTCCAGGGGTCTATGTAGGTGAGGATGGCGGCGTACTTGCCGGCGAACCAGGTGGCCGGAGTCCAGAGGTAGGGCGTGACCTGCAGCTTGAGGTTGGCCTGGGAATCGTACTTGCCCTCGGCGATCTGCTTGCGGGCGGTGGTCAGGGCGCCGCTGGCGGGGTCCTTGAGCAGGGTGGTGACGCCAATGACGTTCTCCGGCTTCACGCCATAGCCGTAGCGCGGGTCGGACGCCACCATGCGCACCAGCTCCTCATGGGCGGCGCTGATCACATAGACCTCGATGCCGTTCTCCATCAGCTTGTGATAGAGCTCCTGCTGGCCGGTGAAGGGCTTGGGCGGGTTGATCTCCACCATCTCGACCTTGTCGTCCTTGCCGTAGTAGGTGGCGGGGATCGGCTTGCCATAGGCCATCAGCTCATCGACATAGCCCTTGAGCTGCTGCAGGGTGAAGCCGGAAAACACCTGAGCGACCCAGGGGTAGCAGACCAGGTCGTCGATCTCGCAGAGCCGGTAGTAGTAACTGTTGAGGCTTTCCTGGTGGCCGCCGACGTCCTTGAAGGGGATCAGCTTGAGCGAGGGATCGAGGGTCTCGCGGGTCAGCACGCCCTTCATCTCCAGGAAGGGCAGCAGGGCCTCCTCCAGGTCGTAGCGATAGCTGGTGTTGTCCATGTCGAACACCGCGTAGTTGCCCTGGTTGGCATTGGCGGCGATCAGGGCGTCGAGCTGGCGGGCGGCGTCGGCCGGCCAGTGGGTCAGCTCGGTGGCGGTAGCGGCGAGGCTGAGCAGGCCACCGGCCAGGCCAGCGAGAAGGCGGGGAAGGGTGGGCATCGGCGGGCTCCGGCACGGCGACCGCGGGTTGCGGTCAGCTGGTCTAGACCATAACAAAAGGTCATGACAGTTCGATGCGAGGAGCGACCTGGGGAGGCGCGAGAGCGGCAGGACCTGCCGCTCTGCGACACGGCCGTCAGGCCGTGACGGTCTTGAAGCGCGGCTCGGCGTTGCCCTTGAACAGGGTCAGGGTCGCGACCAGGCCGAGCACGGCGGCCAGGGTCAGCCACATGCCGGGGGCGGCCTTGTTGCCGGTTTCCTGGATCAGCCAGGTGCAGACCATCGGGGTGAAGCCGCCGAAGGTCGCGGTGGCCAGGCTGTAGGCCAGGGAGAAACCGGTGGTGCGCACATGGGCCGGCATCACCTCGGTCAGGGCCACCACCATGCCACCGTTGTAGGTGCCATAGAGGAAGGACAGCCACAGCTCGACCATCAGCAGGCGGGAGAAGCCCGGCGCGTGGGTCAGCCAGATCATTGCCGGGTAGGCGGTGAGGATGGCCAGCACCGTGGCGAAGATCAGCAGCGGGCGACGGCCGACGCGGTCGCTCAGGGCGCCCATCACCGGCAGCCAGATGAAGTTGGAGATACCCACGCAGGCGGTGACGATCAGGCTGTCCAGGTCGGTCAGGTGCAGCTCGTGCTTGCCGAAGGTGGGAGTGTAGGCGGTGATCAGGTAGAAGGACGCGGTGGTCATGGAGACCATGGCCACGCCGGCCAGGACCACGCCGAAGTTCTGGCCGATGGAGGTCATCGTCTCGCCGAAGGTCGGGCGATGCTTGCGCGCCTCGAACTCCGGGCTCTCTTCCAGGGAGCGGCGGATGATGAACAGGAAGGGCACGATCAGGCAGCCGATCAGGAAGGGGATGCGCCAGCCCCATTCACCCATCTCGGCGGGCGACAGCCAGTGGTTGAGCAGGGCACCCAGCACGCCGGCGAAGACCACCGCCACCTGCTGGCTGGCGGACTGCCAGGAGACGAAGAAGCCCTTGCGACCGGGGGTGGCGATTTCCGACAGGTAGACGGACACGCCGCCCAGCTCGACGCCGGCGGAGAAACCTTGCAGCAGCCGACCGAGCAGCACCAGCAGCGGCGCGGCGACGCCCAGGGTGGCATAGCCGGGCACCACGGCGATCAGCAGGGTACCCAGGGCCATCAGCGCCAGGGTCACGATCAGGCCGTGACGACGACCGTGCCGGTCGATGTAGGCACCCAGGAAGACCGCACCCAGTGGCCGCATCAGGAAGCCGGCACCGAAGGTGGCCAGCGACAGCATCAGGGAGGCGAGTTCGTTGTCGCCGGGGAAGAACGTCTTGGCGATGGCCGTGGCATAGAAGCCATACACCATGAAGTCGTACATTTCGAGGAAGTTTCCGCTGACGACGCGGAACACGGATTTGGCTTTCGACGTGGTGGCCATGACTGCTAGCTCGGATTGGGTTTGTTATGGAGACAGCTCGCGCGAGGCGCCCGGACCTCTGTGGGTGGGTCGCACTGTTTGTAACCTTATGTGTTGCAAAACGGTGCTGGCAAGCTGAATTGGACCGAAACCCGCGAAATTACTGGATTTGAAAGGTTAATGAAAGGTTCGGGTCATTACGTCTGGAAATTATTGTCCAGTTGACAAGATGTCGCACTTCAAGTGGCGAGCATCTGCCAGAAGGCCGCGCCGACCCCCGCCAGGCTTTCCCCAGCGATCAGGCCGGCGGCGGCGGCCAGGGCGAAGCGCTCGGCCAGGCCCGGTGCCCGCCAACGCACCAGGGCGGTGAGCAGGGCGCCCAGGGTCATCATCAAGGACACCGAGGCCGGCAGGATGAAGGCCAGCCCCAGGGCCGCCGAGCTGGGCAGCCAGAGCGCCCGGCGCGGAGCGAGCAGCGCCTCGGCCAGGCCCAGCAGCAAGCCGGCCAGGGCGCCGAGCAGGATGCCCAGGCGCATCGCCGTGTCCAGCGCGCCGAGGCCCTGGGTCAGGGTTTCCGCCACCGCCTTCCACTGGGCCACCGCCGGGGCCGGCCAGGCGGCGCTGAGCAGCAGCGCCTGGGGATCGGGAATCAGCAGCCGGTAGGTGAGCACCCCGGTCACCGCGCCCAGGGCGATGCCCAGGCACTGGGCGACCACCTGCTTGGCCGGGGTGGCGCCGATGGCCTTGCCGACCTTGAAGTCGTTCATCAGGTCGGTGCTCTGGCCCGCCGCGCCGCCGGCGGTGTTGGCGCCCATCAGGTTGATGTTGACCTGGCCCGGGGCGGCCAGGCCGAAGGTCAGTTGCGACAGCTGGCCGATGGCGCCTATGGGGGGAATGCCGGTGGCACCGACCACCCGCGCGGCCATGGCGGCGAGGAAGATCGCCAGGGGGATGGCGATCAGGGCGAGCCAGGGCGCTATGCCGAACAGGCGCACCTGCAGCAGCACCACCAGCAGGCTCGCCACCAGCAGCAGGACCAGTGGCCAGGCCCGGGGACGGCGCCAGCCCTGGCGGCGGCGCTCACCGCGGGGCAGGGTGAGCAGGCGTACCGCCAGCGAGGCCAGGGTGGCACTGACCATCAGGCTCACCCCCGGCCACAGCAGCCACTGCACCAGCACCCCGTACTGCGGGCCGCTGGCATCGGCGGGCAAGGCGGCGATCCCGCTGACCAACAGCCAGGGCGCGAGGCCCGCCCAGGCCAGCAAGGTACCCAGCAGCAGGGAAAGCCCGACCCGCAGGCCGATGATGCCGCCGAAGCCGAGCAGCAGCAGCGAGGGATCGAAGCTGAAGGTCAACCGCTCCAGGGCCGCCGAGGGCGCGGCCCGGGGCAGGGTCCAGGCGAAGGTATCCACCAGCTTGACCGCCGCCGACAGCGCCAGGGCGCCCAGCAGCACCCGCAGCCGGGCCAGCGCCTCGGCGCCACTGGCATAGACCTGGCGCAGTGCCTCCAGGGTGGCCAGGCCCTCGGGAAACTTCAGGCTGGCATCGGCCAGCAGCAAGGGCCGGAGATACCAGGCCACCCAGATGCCGAGAAAGCTCACGGCGAATACCCAGCCCATCAGCGGCAGGGTGGGCAGCTCCTGACCGGTCAGCAGGGTATAGGCCGGGATGGGCGCCACCAGGCCGCCGGAGACGATGCTCGCCGCCGCCGAGGCCACGGTCTGGTTGATGTTGCTCTCGTGCAGCGTCCAGCCCGGTTGCTGCAGGCGTCGTCCCAGGCGGTGCCAGAGGCCGTAGCTCACTAGCAGGGCGATGATCGACATGTTGAACGACCAGCCGATCTTGAGGCCGGCATAGACGTTGGCCGGGGTCAGCAGGATGCCCAGCAGCGCACCGGTGAGCAGGGCCCGGGGGCTGAGTTCGCGCTCCACGGGCAGCGGCAGATCGGACGGGGCGGTGGTGGCGTCGGGCAAGAGCGGCTCCTCGGTCACGGAAACGACGGGCGTCGTCAGGGGACCCGCGGGGACGCCGGTTGGTTCGCTCCCGTCAGGGATGGCGTTCGGCCCAGGTCTGCCGCAGCGCCTCGATCAGCTGGCGCAGCCCCGGTGGCGGCTGGCGCCGGCTGGGGTAGTAGATGCACAGCGGCGCGCCGGGCGAGGCCCAGGCCGGCAAGACCTGTTCCAGACGGCCGTCGCGCAGCTCTCCGGCCACCCGCCATTCCAGGCAATAGGCCAACCCCAGGCCATCCAGGGCGGCCTGGATCGAGGTCTCGGTCTCGTTGACGGTGAGCGGGCCCGGTACGTCGACCACCCGCGTCGTGGCGCCGCTGCCCAGTTCCCAGCGATAGAGGGCGCCGCTGCCCAGCCGCAGGCGTATGCAGTGATGGCGGGCCAGGTCTTCGGGTTGCTCCGGGCGCCCGTGGCGCGCCAGGTAGGCGGGGGCACCCACCACCACCCAGCGCAGTTCGTCGGTGAGCGGCAGGGCGACCATGTCCTGGGGCACGGTGTCACCGTAGCGGATACCGGCATCGAGGCCGTCGGCGACGATGTCCACCGGGCGGTCCTCGACGCTGATGTCCAGTTGCAGTTGCGGGTAGTCCGCCAGCAGCCGCGGCAGGGTAGGGGTGACCAGCAGCCGCGCCGCATCCCGCGGTACGCTCAGGCGTAGCCGGCCCACCGGGGCGTCGCGGTGCAGATCCAGTTCGCCCAGGGCCTCGCCGATGAGGGCGAAACCCTGTTCGAGCTTTTCCGCCAGTGCCGCGCCGGCCAGGGTCGGCACCACCGAACGGCTGGTGCGATTGAGCAGCTTGACCCCCAGGCGGGTCTCCAGTTGGCGCAGGGCATGGCTCAGTGCCGAGGTGGTGACACCTAGTTCGATGGCGGCCTGGCGGAAACTGCGCCGGCGGACCAGGGCGACGAAGACGTTGAGGTCGGCCAGTTCGCCGCGATTCAGGGTCGGCATGGCAAGCCTCGCGCGATAAGGGTCAAGAGTTCGTTGAGCCCCATTCAACGCCTTTTGAATTAGCCTCACAAGGCTAATCCTACCGACTGGCGTCCTCGCCTGGAGATCCCCATGAGTGAAACCCTGCGCATCCCGGGTATCGATACCCCCGTTTCCCGCATCGGCCTCGGTACCTGGGCCATCGGTGGCTGGATGTGGGGCGGTACCGACGAAGCCCGCTCCATCGAGACCATCCGTGGCGCCGTGCAAGGCGGCATCAACCTGATCGACACCGCGCCGGTTTATGGCTTCGGTCGCTCCGAGGAGATCGTCGGCAAGGCCCTGGAAGGCATCCGCGACCAGGCGGTGATCGCCACCAAGGTCGCCCTGGAATGGCCGGACGAACAGGTGCGTCGCAACGCCAGTGCCGCGCGCATCCGCCAGGAGGTGGAGGACTCCCTGCGCCGCCTGCGCACCGATCGCATCGACCTCTATCAGGTGCACTGGCCCGATCCCCAGGTGCCCCACGAGGAAACCGCCCGGGAGCTGGAGCGGCTGCGGCAGGAAGGCAAGATCCTCGCCATCGGCGTGAGCAATTATTCACCCGAGCAACTGGAGGCCTTCCGCCAGTTCGCCAATCCTTCCACCGTGCAGCCGCCCTATAACCTCTTCGAGCGCGCCATCGAGGCCGATGTGCTGCCCTATGCCCAGCGTCACGGTCTGGTGGTGCTCGCCTATGGCGCGCTGTGCCGCGGCCTGCTGTCCGGGCGTATGCATGCGCAGACGCAATTCGACGGCGATGACCTGCGCCAGGGC